>QHNU01000186.1 GCA_003218525.1 Verrucomicrobiota bacterium | reverse complement strand
GTTTCGTGAACGCAAAGGGGTGAACAATCGCTTCAAACTTGGTGAAGGCTTGGTCGGACAGGCGGCCCTGGAGAAAGAGCGTCTTCTCCTCAACCGTGTGCCGAACGATTATGTCCAGATCAGCTCCGGCCTCGGCGAAACGCGTCCGGTAAATATCGTGGTTCTACCCGTGCTGTTCGAAGGCGAGATCAAAGCCGTGATGGAACTCTCTTCCCTGGAAGAGTTCAGTCCTACCCATCAGGCGTTCCTCGACCAATTAACCGAAACTATCGGTATTGTGCTTCATACCATCGAAGCGAACACGCGGACGGAAGATCTGCTCAAACAATCGCAATCGCTGGCTGGGGAACTGCAAAGCCGGCAAGAAGAATTGCAGCAGACTAACCAGGAGCTGGAAGAGAAAGCGCGGCAGCTTTTCGAACAAAACGCCGAAGTCGAAAAGAAAAACCGCGAGGTTGAACAAGCACGGCAGGCGCTGGAAGGAAAAGCGCAGCAGCTTTCCCTGACTTCGCGCTACAAATCGGAATTCCTCGCTAATATGTCGCATGAGCTGCGGACTCCGCTCAATAGTCTGTTGATTCTGGCGGAACAATTATCCTCAAATCCGGAAGGTAATTTAACGCCGAGACAGGTGGAGTTTGCTGAAACCATCCGCGGCTCCGGCAAAGATCTGCTAAAACTGATCAACGATATTCTCGACCTATCCAAGATCGAGTCCGGAACTGTGACCGTCGACGTAGGTGAAGTTCGCTTCGATGAGATGCGGCAAAATATTGAGCGCACCTTCCAGCATGTCGCCGACGACAAAGGCCTTTCCTTTCAAATTCTGATTGATCCACAATTGCCTCCTGCAATCTACACAGATGCGCAGCGATTGGATCAGGTCCTGAAAAATCTTCTCTCGAATGCGTTCAAGTTTACCGAACACGGTCACGTCACCTTGCGAATGACGCCCGCTGCCGGAGGCTGGAGCGCCGATCAAGTGTCGCTTAATCGCGCTAACCGGGTCATTGCCATTTCAGTAAACGACAGCGGAATTGGGATCCCGCCCGAGAAGCAATCGACCATTTTCGAGGCCTTTCAGCAGGCTGATGGGAGCACCAGCCGACGCTTTGGAGGAACGGGTCTTGGCCTTGCGATCAGTCGCGAATTGGCACGATTGCTCGGAGGCGAAATTAAAGTGGATAGCGCCCCGGACCGTGGAAGCACCTTCACTCTGTTCCTCCCGGATGCGATCACGACGGCGAGAGGAACAATCGAAGGGGTAGGGGCTGGAGCGAGCGCGCCCGCGTTGCTGCCCGGAAACGGCGCGGAGCCGATAGCTGCAGCCGAAGAAATGTTGGTGGCCGATGATCGTGGCAAAATTTCGCACGACGATAAGACAGTGTTGATCGTCGAGGACGACCGGGATTTTGCGCAGTGGCTATTCGAATCCGCTCACGCAGCCGGTTTCAATGCTATCGTTACGTCCCGCGGTCATGCCGCACTCATGTTGGTGCGAGAAATTCCAGTCGCGGCAGTCACGCTCGATATCAGCCTTCCCGACATGGACGGTTGGAAGGTCCTGGATCGTCTAAAGACGGATTTGGCCACACGGCACATTCCTGTCTTCATCATTTCCGCCTCGGATACAGGAGCGCAAAACGCGCTGAAGCATGGTGCGGTCGCTGCACTGACGAAGCCAATTGACAAGGCCGCGATCGAATCAGTCTTCGCCAAAGCTCGAAGAATGTGCGAAGCGCCTGCCAGGAAGTTGCTCGTCATTGAGGATGATGCGCTGCAGCGCAGGGCGATTCGCGAAGTGGTCGGCAATGGCACGGCCGAGTTGATCGACGCCGAGAGTGCCAGCCAAGCCCTCGGTTTTTTGCGGGATCATGAATTCGACTGTGTTGTTCTAGATTTGATGCTGCCGGACATGTCCGGCTTCGATTTGATTGAGCAAGTCCGCGCGCAGCATCCGCACTTGCCGATCATCGTTTATACCGCGAAAGATCTATCTGAAGAAGAGGAGGAACAGCTCAATCGCCTCGCCCAGACCATCATTGTCAAAGATGTGCGCAGCCCGGAGCGACTTTTCGATCAGACAGCGCTCTGGCTACATCGAGACCTAGCGAGACTTCCGGAAGACAAACGAGCGTTGCTACAACGCTTGTACGATCCCAACAAAATCTTAGCCGGGAAAAAGGTGCTGATCGTTGATGACGATATCCGGAACATATTTGCCATGACCAGTTTGTTGGAGCGCTACAAAATGGACGTGATTTCAGCTGAAACTGGCAAGGCAGCCTTGGAATTGCTGCAAAACAATCGGGAAATCGACCTAGTCTTGATGGATATCATGCTTCCTGAGCTGGACGGCTACGATACCATGCGTGCTATCCGAAAAATGTTTGGCTTTGAGCACCTGCCGATCATCGCGTTGACGGCAAAGGCAATGAAGGGCGATCGCGAGAAATGTATTAATGCCGGTGCCAGCGAATACATTTCCAAACCGGTGGACACGGATCGATTACTCATCTTGCTGCGCAACTGGCTGCACCGGTGATCTCGCAAAATGGCTGAGGTCCTCGAAGAAAAGGTCAATATCCTGATCGTTGACGACCGGCCGGAGAAGCTTCTCACCTACGAAGTGATGCTGGCCGAACTAAACGAAAATATCGTGCGCGCAAATTCTGGCCGGGAAGCATTGCGCTGGCTGCTGCGCAAGGATTTCGCCGTCATCCTACTCGACGTGAACATGCCTGGAATGGATGGCTTTGAGACCGCTGCACTGATTCGCCAGCGCCCGCGCTCGGAAACAACACCAATCATCTTTGTCAGCGCCGTAAATGACAACGTCAAATACATTGCGCGTGGTTATTCGCTCGGGGCGGTTGACTACATGCTGACACCGGTCGTGCCGGAAATTCTGCGGGCGAAAGTCGGAGTCTTTGTCGATCTTTTTCGGAAAACTGAACAGGTAAAACGCCAGGCTGAGGAGCGCGCAAAATTGATTCGTGAGCAAGCCGCCCGAGCCGAAACGGAAGCGCAACAGAAGCGCTTTGCCTTTCTTGCCGATGCCAGCAAGATGCTCGCTCTGTCCCTGGATTCTCAAGAGACCTTTCAAACACTCGCCCGTTTGATCGTTCCGCGGTTGGCTGATTTTTGCATCATCGATATTGCGAACGACGGCGAACTGCAACACGTGGCCCTGGCGGCAGAGGAGGAACCACGGCTGCGCCAACTACGTGAGCGGTTTGCGTCATGCTCGGCGGCGCGACGAATCGCGTTACAAGTTTTCGAAACTGAAAAAGCGCAGATTTGCCCTGATGGAGATGAAACCGCTTTACGCAATCTGCTTGTCGACACCACGGACTGCGAGTCTGCCCAAGCTATGGGCGTTAGCTCGCTCATTGCCGTCCCTTTACCGGCACACGATCGCGTGCTCGGCACCATCACGATGGTCAATGCTTCCTCTCGGCCTTGCAGCGCGAACGAGCTCTCGCTCGCGGAGGAATTGGCTCAGCGCGCTGCCCTTGCCGTCGACAATGCCGCTCTTTATAATGCGGCGCGCGAAGCGCGTGCCGAGGCGGAACGAGCCAGTCTTGCCAAGGATCGTTTCCTCGCCATGCTCAGTCACGAACTGCGCACGCCGCTCACGCCTGTGCTCGCTTCCGTCTCCGCCCTTGAAGGAGAAGAGCAAATTCCATCGGTCTTGTACGATTCATTGCAACTGATTCGTCGAAATGTCGAACTCGAAGCGAGACTGATCGACGATCTGCTGGATCTTACCCGCATCAGCAAAGGTAAGCTTCAACTCAGTTGCGAGGCCGTGGATGCGCACAAGCTCTTACAGAATGCGCTGGAAATCTGCCGATTCGAGATCGATTCAAAACATCTCACGCTGATCTCGGAGTTCTCGGCCACACATGTTCGCCTGGAAGCCGATCCAGCGCGTCTTCAACAAATCTTTTGGAATTTGATCAAGAACGCGGTGAAATTCACACCAGCCGGCGGCAAACTGAGTGTACGGACGAGGAATGGTTCGGCCGATGAATTCTGTGTCGAAGTGGAAGACTCCGGCCGCGGTATTGATCCCGATCTTCTACCGAGAGTCTTTAACGCTTTTGAACAGGGTGAACGCGCCCACCTCGGTGGTCTGGGACTTGGATTGGCCATTAGCAAAGCGCTGGTTGATGCGCATCATGGGCGCATCACTGCTGACAGTGCGGGGCGCAACCAGGGCGCAAAATTTACTGTCACCTTTCCGCTGTCGGAAGCGGGCGAGACTGATCGTTTAACTGCGCCGCCGACTCCTTCCTCCGAGCGGAAGTCAAAGCGCATTCTTCTGGTCGAAGATCATGAGGACACCAATCGATCTCTTACCACGCTCTTGCGTCAACGGGGCTATCAAGTAGATCCAGCTTACGATCTTCGAACTGCTCTCGAACTCGCAGCCAGCCGCGAGTTTGATGTCCTGATCAGCGACATTGGCCTGCCCGATGGGAGTGGCATTGACCTAATGTCAAGCCTCTATCGTGGCCGCCCGCTTTTTGGAATTGCGCTGACCGGGTTCGGAATGGAGGAGGATATCCGCCGAAGTTACGACGTTGGCTTCTCCCATCATCTGGTAAAGCCAGTCGACCTCAACAAGCTCGATTCCCTTATCCAGCAAGGTGAGCTAGGTGCCTCCAGCGTCGCTGATCAGGCCCATCGACCAGAGCTTTAAGCGCGCCTGGCTTTTACCGAAGACGAAACGTTTTCCACCAGGCGAACTTGAGGACGAGACGCAGTTCCGAAATTGGGACGGCTTTGTCCCACGTTACGGACAACGTGTTCTAGGTTTCCGAGTAATAATCTTTCCAAGTGACTGCAGCATAGCAAATTGTATCTTCGGCAATTCGCTGGCACGAAGCGTGCAATAGCAGCCGTCGTGCGCGTGACGCATCGGAAAATTCGGCTCCCGCGAAACCACCGTCAGCAGCGGTTCAATAAAACGCAACCCTTGTCCTTATGAACGACATTCGTTTTGCTCTCCGACAGCTCCGCAAATCTCCCGGGTTCACCGCACTTGCCGTCTTTACTCTTGCGGTGGCGATCGGGATGAACACCGCCATCTTCACTTTGATTAACGATTTGTTCCTGCGCGGATTGCCGTTCAAGGATCCCGCACGCCTGGTGCGGATTTCCGGCGAAGCGAAGGAACGGAATCTTCAACAGCTGCCATTTTCCATACCGCGGTTCTGGCATTATCGCGATGGTCAGTCCGTTTTTTCGGGCATCGCTGCCGACGCCGGCACCGGGTTTATTCTCACCGGATTCGGCGATCCCATTCAGATTAACGGCTTCAATGTAACGGCGAATTATTTCGACCTCCTTGGCGTTCGACCAATTCTTGGCCGTGGATTCTTACCGGAAGAAGAACAGAAGGCAGACGTCGCCCTCGTGAGCGAGCGGTTTTGGAAGCGCCGTCTGGGCGGGGACTCAACTGCGCTCGGCCGCAATCTGACATTGAATGGGGTGCCGACCAGCGTCGTTGGCGTTCTGCCTAACTTGCCGATCGCGCTGTTCGGACCGGATGTGGATGTGATCACGGTGAAACCGTTCGATCAACCCGGCACACCGCGCGAAGTCCTGATGCGCGGAGTCAGCTACATGCGCGTGACCGCTCATTTAAAACCGGGGGTCACGATTGAGCAGGCGCGCGCTGGACTCGCAGCGGTACAGCAAGGTTATCGCGTGGAACATCCAGACAACGCCGATAACAGCTGGACGCCGGTTATTGTCAGCATCGCCGAAGACACCACTGGAACTTTACGACCGGCGTTTCTCACTCTTCTAGGCGCGGTCTGCTTCGTCTTGCTCATCGCGTGCAGCAATGTGGCGAATCTGTTGCTCGTTCGATTTACCGGGCGCAAACGGGAGATTGCGCTTCGCGTTGCACTCGGTGCATCGCGCAGCGGAATCGTTCGATTATTTGTGCTCGAAAGCACGATTATGACTCTAATTGCAGGAATCATCGGGCTCTGCCTCGCGTCGTGGATTGTGGCCATTGTCCCGCGCCTGGCCGGGCAGAATCTCGCGATCGAATCCTCTGGTGCATTCCAATCACCGGTATTGCTCTTTACGATCATCGTGTCTCTCATCACCGGCGTTCTGATGGGGGCCTATCCGGCTTGGCAAAGTTCGCGCTCGGATTTGGTCAGTGGATTAAAAGATGGAGGTCGCGCCATGACAGGTAGTCGCAGCCAACATCGATTGCGTCGCGGCTTGGTTACTGCACAGGTCGGCCTTTCGGTTGTACTGCTGGCCGGTGCGGCGCTCCTGATCACGAGTTTCGTGCAGCTCAGCCAGCAAGAAGCCGGGTTTAAGCCCGAACGTATTTGGTTGGGTGGTGTCGGCTTACCTCCGGCTCGTTATCCTGACCGTCCCGCCTACGCGCGATTTACCGAGCGACTACTAAACAACCTGCGGAACTTGCCGGGATTCGAATCCGTTTCGCTCAGCGAAGGCGCGCCCCTCGATGGTAATTTCTCACAATCTCCCTATGCTCGGGCGGATCAGAATCCACCTCCGATCAATCAGCGCCCGCTTGGATTGATGCACAGTATTTCGCCGGGGTTCCTGCGTACCTACTGCATTCCCCTCATTTCCGGCCGGGATATTGACGAACATGATGGCATCGATCGCCCGCTCGTGGTCTTAATCAGCAAATCGACTGCACAACGCCTGTTTCCGAATGAAAATCCAGTTGGAAAGCGAATGTATTTCGGCACGAACAACGGAACCGGAGAATTGGTCGAGATTGTGGGAGTGGTCGGTGACATTCGTTATCGCCGACTCGACCGCGAAGATGAGATTGAATTCTATCGGCCATTCACGCAGCGTGCGTTCCCGTTTATGAGCGTGTCGGTTCGCAGCCGCATCGAACCGGCTGCGGTGGTGAGCGCAGTGCGAAACGTGCTCAATCAAATCGACAATGAACTGCCGATCATCCAGCCCAATACGATGACTGCCATCATCGGTGATTCGCTTGGTCAGCAACGTCTCACGACCACGCTCCTCGCTTCGTTCGCCGCCGTCGCACTCTTGCTTGCCATCATCGGAATCTATGGCGCTGTTGCCTACACCGTTGAACAACGCACAGGGGAAATTGGGGTCCGCATGGCGCTCGGCGCGCAAACGCGCGACGTCCTTCAACTGGTGGTGCGTCAGGGGATGTTACCAGTCGCTCTTGGTGTCGGCCTTGGACTGATCTGCACTTTCGCCATAGGCCGGTTCATTACTGCCCAGTTGTACCAAGTCTCGCCTCAAAATCCGCTACTCCTTCTGAGCGTGACATTCATTCTTTGCGCGGTGGCCTTGATCGCCTGCCTGGTTCCGGCGCGCCACGCTGCTCTGATCGATCCGATTCAAGCTTTGCGAATCGAGTGAACGCGCCGCTTGAACTGGAAATTCGAATTGCCACTGAGAATGATCGCGACGGCATCGAGCAACTCATTTTCCTCTCGGCCCGTGAGCTGAGCCGCGCCTACTACACCGACGAACAAATCGCGGCGGCGTTGGCCCGCGTTTACGGCGTGGATAGCGCCCTGATTGATGATGGCACCTATTTCGTTGCCGAGACTGGGGGCAATCTTGTTGGCTGCGGCGGCTGGAGCAAACGCAAAACGCTCTTTGGCGGAGATCAGTTCGCAAACCGTGATTCCGGGCTGCTTGATCCACGAACGGATGCTGCCAGAATCCGCGCTTTCTTCGTTCATCCGAATTACGCCCGCCGCGGAATTGCACGAGCGTTGTTCGCTCGTTGCGAGGCGGAAGCGCAAAGCGAGGACTTCAAGTGTTTCGAGCTGATGTCGACGTTATCCGGAGTTGAGTTTTATCGCGCATGCGGTTTTAGCTCTGCCGATTCCATTATATATGATGCAGGCGGCGTCTCACTCCAGTTCG
>QHNU01000185.1 GCA_003218525.1 Verrucomicrobiota bacterium | reverse complement strand
CCAAACCGGTCGATAATAGTAGGTATCAGCGCCGCTCGTGATCTGTTGCGGCTGACCTTTCCCATCCTGCGAACGGACGTAGAGTTCGTTCTCGCCCGTCGCGTCTGAGTTATAAGCGATCCACTTCCCGTCCGGCGACCAGACAGCATCGCGCTCATGCGCGTTCGAAGTTTTAGTCAAATTGCGGGGCGAGCCTTCTTGTGCCGGAACCGAAAATAGATCACCACGGGCCACCACGATCGCTCGTTCGCCATCGGGTGCGAGGTTGACGCTTTGAGTATGCTTGGAAGCATCGACGAAAGCGGAACGGCCGGAGGCGAAGTCCTCCCTTACTTGAATAGGAACCGGCGCAGCCTGACCGGTGCCAAGATCGTAGTGCCAGATATAGCCAGCTTGTTCAAAAACGATCGAGTCTTTTCCAATCGAGGGGAATTTAATGTCGAAATCTTTGAAGTTGGTGAGCTGTTTCGTTTCCTTGCTGGCGAGGTCGATTGAGAAAAGATTCATCCGGCCGTCACGGTCGGAAATAAAGTAGACGCGATTATCCGGTCCCCACATCGGGCAGATATCCTGGGCCGGATTATTAGTGAGATTTTCTGTAGCGCCGGTCTTGAAATCGTAGATCCAAATATCATCGGCCATTCCGCCTCGGTAATGTTTCCAAGTGCGGAACTCCCGGAAGACCCGATTGAATGCCATTTTTGAATCATCAGGCGAGAAGGAAACGAACCCTCCGCGGGGCACGGGGAGTTGCTGTGGCAACTCGGCGTCCAGGCCGATCGTGAAGAGCTGACCGATAAAATCGTTGAACGATTTCATCCGGGAGCGAAACACGATCAGCGGCTTGGTATTTTCCCAGGTCATAACGAGGTTGTTCGGTCCCATGCGGTCGGAGATATCGTCTCGCCCCAACGTGGCAGAGGTGGTGAGCCGCTTTGGAGTGCCGCCTTCCCCCGGCATGACGTAAACCTCGGTGTTGCCATCGTATTGCGAGGTGAACGCGAGCTTCGCGCCGTCGGTGGAAAAATGGGGAAAGGAGGTATAACCGGGGCCGCTGGAGAGCCGCCGTGCGACACCGCCCTCCTTGCCGACGGTGTAGAGCTCACCCGCATAGCAAAAAACGATCTGTTGTCCGTTCGTGGTCGGGAAACGGAGGAGACGCGTGGTATCGGGCAATTTCTGAGCGGAGGCGAGGGGCACCAGGCCCGGAGTAAGAAGGACGACAAGCGCGAACAGCCGGAAGAAAATTTGCATGGAAGGCAAACAAAAGCCGACAATTGTAGTTCTGGAAAGCGCAAAGTAAGGGGAATTTGGAAGTGGCGTATTCGGAACACGGAGTGCGGAATCGAGCGAGTGGGTCGAGCGATCCGGCAGCTGCCGGACCGCGAGGGTAGCGGAGAGCGAAGCTGGAACTGAGCGAATGAATGCGGAACGCGGAGCGCAGAAGGCAGAAATTACGTCACCGGGCGATCTAAACAGTAAGGATCGCAGTGATAAGCAGATCGATAGCCAAAATCCAGACGAGAATGACCTGCCATAATCTGAGGTTGCGCGCTCCGTAGTTGTCGCCGGTTACCTGCGGATCGCGATCGAACAGCCGTTTGGATGCGAAAAACGTAAAGTCCGGCAAAAAAGACAAATCGCCAGACAAATGCTGAATACGATACGGAGCGCGAGAACGGAGTCGGAGTGCTGGTGAACGACGCCGACAAATACACTCATAGGTGAGTTTTGCGCGAAAACAGCTGGCGGGAAATTGTTTCGGAATACAGAAGGCGGAGTTGAGCGAACAGGGGAAACAGGAAAACGGAAAATAAGGACTAATCAGGAGACCAGGAAAGCAGGAGTAAAAGGAGACAGGAGAAAGTGGGAAACCGGAAACGCGGAGTGCGGAATGTCGAACTCAGAACTCAGAAACTCCTCTCCTGGATTCCTGTTTTCCTAATTCATCTTTCTTACTTTACCTTTATTTTTCTGTCTAACTTCCGGCAGCTGGATTGCGGTTCGGGTAGGGTGGGACCGGGGGAACGTTGTAGCGTTTCGTTTTCAATTCCTCTTCCATTTCCTGGATAGCCCGGTCGAGCTGTTGATCCTCGCCGCGGAATTCCCTAGCTGGATCATTATCGACAACAATATCGGGATCGACCCCGTGGCCTTCGATGATCCATTCCTTGCCATCCTTTGAATAGGGCGCGAACTCCGGCTTAAAGAATTGTCCGCCATCGGCGAGCGGGAGTGGTTCGCGGATTCCGATAACGCCGCCCCAAGTACGTTTACCGATCAGTTTACCGAGTCCGAGTGTTTTGAAACGGTAGGGGAAGATGTCTCCATCAGAGGCGGAGAACTCATTAATCAAAGTGACCATCGGACCAAGGAAACTGTCGCTCGGGTCCGGACGCGGTGCGCTGTTGCGCGCCATTCCGATCATGACGGCGGCGCGTCGCAGTCGCTCGATGACGAGGGGTGAGACAAAGCCGCCGCCATTGCCACGAACATCGACAATAAGCGCTTTCTTGCGGATTTGCGGGAAGTAAAGCTTGGTGAATTCGTTCAAGCCGGGGCGGCCCATATCTGGGATGTGAAGGTAGCCGACCTCGCCGCCAGTTTTCTTGCTGACGTAACCGATATTCTTTTGCACCCAATCGAGATAATAGAGCGGTCCTTCGTCGGCGGTTGGGACGACGGTAACATCGCGTGCGCCATCAGGGCTGGGCTTGGAGTTCACCGTGAGGAGCACTTGTTTGTCGGCCGTGCCGATCAGTGCATCGTAGAGATTGGGCTGGGCGGAAATGGGTGTGCCGTTGATGGCGAGGATGTAATCCCCAGGCTTAATATTGAGACCGATGGCAGTAAGTGGCGAACGGGTGTGTTTGTCCCAATTTTCGCCGGGCAAAATGCGATCGATCCGGTAGGCGTGCGTAGCTGGATCGCGCGAAAGTTCGGCGCCGAGTAACCCGAGCTTAATCCGCGGTGTATCGGGCCGTTCGCCACCTCCGACATAGGTATGACCGTTGTTCAATTCACCGATCAATTCCCCGAGCAGATAGGTAAGATCATTACGATGATTTACGAACGGGAGAAGGGCCGCGTACTTATCGCGCATGGCTTTCCAGTCGATGCCATTCATCGTTGGCGAAAAAAAGAAGTCGCGAATCTGCCGCCAGGCTTCGAAATAGATCTGGTTCCACTCAGCGTGGCGATCGAGTTGCATGTCGAGGCCTTCGAGCTTGAGCTTGTGATCCTTGCCGGTCTTCTCGTCTTTGGTCTCCAGCTTGTCCTTCGGCAAATCGATGATGGCGTAATCTTTCTTAATTTTGACCAGCATCTTCTTGCCATCAGCGCTGATTTGATAGGCGTTCACGTCGCCGAGGACCGTTTCTTTCCGGTCTTCCAGGCTATAGGCGCAAAGATGTGATTTCCTGTCGCGATTCTCGAATGGGTCTTCGTCTTCGCCGGTTTCGTCACCTACGGTGCGGCGAAGATAAAAGATCCGATCGTCGATTAGACGGAGATCGCGGTAGTCTCCCGGGGTAGTTTCCACAGCTGTAATCCGGTCGTGGATGCCATCCAGGTCAACCTTGACCACGACTGGTTTCTTCGGCTTTACCTCTTTGTCGCTCTTCTGATCCGAAGGAGTTGGTTTCTTTTCTTCCGCTTCTTTCTCTTTCTGTTTGGCGCGCTTCTTCTCGGCATTGCCGACTTCATCACTTCGCGGAGCTAAAGGCGACTCGGTCTCTTTGGCCAAGGTGATGAGATAGATTCGCTGCATGTCCCGGTAGATATTGGCAAATTCCTCATCACCAAAGATCGGCTTGAAATCGCGTGCTGAGCTAAAAAGCAGGTACTTCCCATCATCGCTAAACCTGACATTACTGGATGCATACCATTCATCCGTCACGGCCACGGGTTTCTTGTCGGCGGTGGAGAACAAATAAGCTCTAGGAAGATCGTTCGGCTCAGGTCGCGCCCACGCGATCCACTGACTATCCGGCGACCAATCGTAAGATTGAATTTCGCCGTCCTTGTCCTGATCGATCTGCGTCACGGCTTTGCTGCCGACATCGACGTAGCGCAGTCTCTGCAAGCGATCGCTCCAGAGTAGCTTCTTGCTATCGGGGGACCAAATCGCTCGATAATAATAGGTATCAGCGCCGCTCGTGATCTGTTGCGGCTGACCTTTTCCATCCTGCGAGCGGACATAGAGTTCGTTCTCGCCAGTCACGTCTGAGTTATAGGCGATCCATTTGCCGTCCGGCGACCAGACGGCATCGCGCTCATGCGCGTTCGAAGTTTTAGTCAAGCTACGGGACGAGCCTTCTCCTGCCGGAACCGAAAATAGATCACCACGGGCGACTACGATCGCCCGCTCGCCGTCGGGTGCGAGGTTGACGCCTTGAGTATGCTTCGAAGCGTCAACGAAGGCAGAACGGCCGGAGGCAAAGTCCTCCCGCACTTCGATGGGAACGGGCGCGGCCTGGCCGGTTGCAAGATCGTAGCGCCAGATATAGCCAGCTTGTTCAAAAACAATTGAGCCCTTTCCAATCGACGGGAACTTCATGTCGAAGTCTTTGAAGTTGGTAAGCTGTTTCGTTTCCTTGCTGGCGAGGTCGGTTGAGAAAAGATTCATCCGACCGTCACGGTCGGAAATGAAGTAGACATGGTTATCCGGTCCCCACATCGGGCAGGTATCCTGGGCTGGATTATTAGTGAGATTTTCCGTGGCGCCGGTCTTGAAATCGTAGATCCAAACATCATCGGCCATTCCACCTCGATAATGTTTCCAAGTGCGGAACTCCCGGAAAACGCGATTGAATGCCATCTTGGAATCATCCGGCGAGAAGGAGACGAAACCTCCACGCGGGACGGGGAGTTGCTGCGGTAATTCGGCGTCCAGACCGACCGTGAAAAGCTGGCCGATAAAATCGTTGAACGATTTCATACGAGAACGGAACACGACGAGCGGCTTGGTATTTTCCCAAGTCATGACGAGGTTGTTCGGCCCCATCCGGTCGGAGATATCGTCTCGTTCCAAGGTGGCAGAGGTTGTGAGCCGCTTCGGACTGCCGCCTTCTCCCGACATGACATAGACCTCGGTGTTGCCATCGTATTGCGAGGTGAATGCGAGTTGGGCCCCGTCGGGTGAAAAATGGGGAAAGGAGGTAAAGCCGGGGCCGCTGGTCAGCCGCCGCGCGACACCGCCCTCCTTGCCGACGGTGTAAAGCTCGCCCGCATAGCAAAAAACGATCTGTTGTCCATTGGTGGTTGGGAAACGGAGAAGACGGGTAGTGTCGGGCGATTTCTGAGCGGAGGCGAGTGGGACCAACCCGCCAGTAAGAAGAACGACCAGCGCCAAGAGGCGGAAGAGAATTTGCATGGAAGGCAAACAAAAGCCGACAATTGAAACTCTGGAAAGCGGAAAGTAAGGGAATGTGGGAGTCGGAGTGCGGAATGTGGAACGAAGACAAACCGGAAATCAGAAATCAAATCACCAATACCGGTGTGCCGTCTACGGCACTTTCTTTCATATCTTGCAGAGCGCGGTTCGCGTCCGGCAAATCGTAGATCGTGACGTGGGTTTGGAGCTTTATCGCTGTGGCTTCAGCCAATAGCGCCCGCGCGTCCTCGCGGGTGTTGGCAGTGACGCTGCGCAATTGGCGTTCCTGATAAAGATGACGATCGTAGTTGAGGCCGGGCACATCGCTCAAGTGAATGCCCGCAATCGAACAGATTCCTCCGCGATCGAGAGATTCCAGTGTAGGCGGCACGAGCCTTCCGGAAGGTGCAAAGAGAATCGCCGAATCGGCTTTCTCCGGCAGATCGCGGAAATCTGAACTGGCCCAGGCCGCGCCGAGTTCTCGCGCGCGGTGGATATGATTATCACTCCGGGTAAGGACATAAACTTTATGGCCCCGATGAACTGCAACCTGGGTAATGATATGCGCCGAGCTGCCAAACCCGACTAGAAGTAATCGGCCGTTCTCCGGGAGGGCTGCTTTTTCGAGCGCGCGATAACCGATCAATCCTCCACAAAGAAGCGGCGCGACATGTTCATCATCGAAATCATCGGGCAGTTCGTAGGCAAATTCCTGTGGCACGATGGCGTACTCGGCGTACCCGCCATTGGTATCATAACCGGTGTAACGCGAATTCGGACAGAGGTTCTCCTGTTGACGGCGGCAAAAGCGGCAAGAGCCGTCGACATGTCGAAGCCAGGCAATTCCGATCCGTTCTCCTCGGCGAAACTGTGTAGCACCAGCCCCGATTTCATCGATTCGGCCAACGATTTGATGACCTGGAACGAGCGGCTTTTGATGCAGGTCGAGGTCTCCTTCGACGATATGAATATCGGTCCGGCAGACTGCACATGCGTTCACCTTGACTCGAAGCTCACCAGCGGCCGCCTTGGGCTCATCAATCTCTTGCAAGACCAGCGGCGATTCGCTCACTGGTTTTTGATCGCTCAGGACCATCGCCCGCACAGGGTAAAGAAAAGCTGAAAGCGGAAAACTAAAAGCTGAAAGGTTAAGCAGGAGAAAGTTGGATTCGGACCGCGGAGTCTGGAAAGAAGGGACTGCCACCAGAGGAAAGGACTGCGGAATGTCGAAGTCAGGAATCAGAAATCAGAAATCGGAAATCGGAAATCTCTCTCCTGGATTCCTGCATTCCTGATTCTATGTCAGTGGGGAGTGGGGCGAGGGGAACTGGGAAATCTGAAATCGGAAACGAATGCTAAGACGTATTTTGCTCATTCTCTTGCAAGCGACCGTGACGACTGGGGCGATCCTGTACGTCTTCCACGATCCATCTAAGCGGGCTGAAATTGGCGGCGCTCTCCATCGTGCCGACAAGATGTGGATCGTTCTGGGATGCGCTTGCTATGCCTGTGTTGAAATCGTGGCAACAGTCCGCTGGCACATGTTGCTGCGGATTCAACGGATTTCGCTGGGTTGGGTCCGGACCGGCGCAATCGTGATCATCGGCTTGTTCTTCAACGTCTTTCTTCCTGGTCTGGTTGGGGGCGATGTGATGCGCCTTTATTACATATTCAGACTCGCTCCAGAGGCGAAGGTGCCGGGTTCTCTTTCTATTGTGATGGATCGATTGCTTGGACTTCTCGCGATCGTTTTCTGGTGGCGCGATTCAATTGGCTGACTCAGGTCCCAGAAACGGCGCAGCTAGCCTATCTTGCAATCGTTCTCCTTGGCGGCGGGTTCTTCTGCGTCGCCTTATTATTCACGCTGGCGAGGTCTGATCGGGTGAGGAAGTTACCCAGAGGGATTCCCTTTCGAAATTCAATTGAGAAGTTCGGCCAGGCTTTAGGAGCCTATCGCAAGCATTACATCCCAACCTTGATCGCCTTTGCCATTACGATTGTCTCTCAGTTGGCTTATTATACAACCTACTACTGTGCGGGCGCATCGCTCCGTCAGTCCAGTGCGCGAACGCCCAGTTTCTTAGATATTGTTTCTATCATGCCGCTGGTAAACACATTCACGGCCGTGCCCATTTCCTTCGGTGGCGTCGGCGTGCGAGAAACCCTTTTTCAGCACCTTCTCGGTCACCTCTCTGGTGTCCCGGAACCGATTGCGGTGCTGACTGCTTCGCTGGGATTTACAATTCAAGCGATGTGCGGATTGCTCGGGG
Source organism: Verrucomicrobiota bacterium (assembly GCA_003218525.1). Lineage (GTDB taxonomy): Bacteria > Verrucomicrobiota > Verrucomicrobiia > Chthoniobacterales > UBA10450 > AV69. The sequence goes on along the minus strand of QHNU01000185.1, from coordinate 7,556 downwards.
GCGCGATCTATTTGGTTTGGCGGCCGCGCCGCCCTTTGCAGATGCGGAAAACGGTACGGCTTCGGAACTGAAGAGCCGCGGGAATAAACGTCTGGATTGGGGTTGGGGCGCGTTACGATTAGAAGAGCCACAACGTGGCAGAGCAGAAGGAGGATTTAACAGGGAGGAAGTCAGACTCCGCCCAGTCAGCGGCGGAAGGAGATGGAATATCATAATCAGCGATTACGAACACGAGGAGCGATTTATGACCGGCAGATTGGAATCCAAAGTGGCGATTATAACAGGCGCGGGTACTGGAATTGGGGAAGCGATCGCGCACAAGTTTGCGAGAGAAGGGGCTCGCGTCATCGTCAGCGGGTTGCCAGACGATCCGATTGAAGATGTGGCGCGATCGATCCGGGAAAACGGCGGCGATGCGATTCCAAAAGCAGGCGACGTGTCGGATGAGAACTCGGCCTGGGCCTGCATCGAGCTGGCGCTCACCCGTTTCAAACGCATCGATATTCTAATCAATAACGCCGGCGTCTTCCTCGATAATGTGATGACTGAGGATTATCCGTTGGAGGATTTCGATCGGACTATCCGGATGAATATTCGTTCGGCATTCATGATGACGCGTTTTGCCTTGCCGCATCTGCAAAAGACCCGCGGCAATATCGTGTCGGCCGGCTCGGAATCGGGGATGATCGGGCTCGCCCAAAATACGGTTTACGGCGGCACAAAAGGGTGGATGCACGCCTTTATGCGGGGAGTGGCGGTAGAACAGGCGCGGTACGGGGTACGGGCGAATTGTGTTTGCCCAGGACCGATCGATACAGCTTGGACGCACAAGGAGACTGGACCAATGGATAAAGAAATGGAGACGATGCTGATCCAGGCGACTCCCCTGGCCCGGCGCGGAACACCCGAGGAGGTGGCGAACGTGTATACCTTTCTCGCTTCGGATGAAGCGAGCTATGTCACTGGCGCGCTTTGGGTCGTAGACGGCGGCACGACCATCGCCAAAGGCCCGGTCGGCGACATGGTCCCAAAGTCGCTCAGAAAAGAACCAAAGGGCGTGCTGGAGCTAAAGCATCAGCGGGACGGTTTACGGAACAAGCAAACGCACCGCATTAAAGCCAAGGAAGAAGCAGGAAGCAGGAAATAAGAACGAACAAGGAAACCAGCTCTGTCGAATCCGGCGGATTGGGGCATCCGAGGTTTGATGATATAGGACGGCGGTGTATCGGACTGCGTTGGTCGCCGGCGGAGCGATCTGGCTAAATTTCGCGCTGAAGGCGTTCGCGTGGGACTTGGAACTGCGCGATCTCGATCTTTCCGGGTGGACCTGTCTCAGCAAGCCGTCAGGTTCTGCCAGGCATCCTGCCGAAGCCGAACGCAACCTGAGTAAGAATCGGAGCGCAATGCTGAACTCGGAGTCGATCCGGTGCGACCTAAGCTCTTTTCTCGAGCGGGCGCGCGAATTTGATCAGCAGTTAGCAAATGCTCATAGCCGCAGCCAGTTGAATACAGAGCAGAAAACAAAGGTCCTGGAACTGGAGAAGCAGGTCGTCAGTCTGACCGGCTGGCTGGTTTTGGCGTATTCGGGGCCGGCGGAATCAACAAATTGCTCTGATCCTGAATACCATGACTGGCACCTGGAATTACTGGAAGCTCCTTTAGATCACGCGCCGCGCGTTGGCGATCCTACCGGCGTTATTTGTGAAATCACGCCACGGACCGAGCGAGATCTCTATCGATGCGGGATCCGCCTTCATGATTTAGCCGCTTACATCCGACTTGAGGAGAACACCCCGCAACCAACCGGGCATTCACCGCACAAAGTTCGCGTAACTGGCTTGGTGATGTGGGATGATGCACACGGCAGCCGTGGCGAGGTCGGCGCCACAATTGCGAAGTTCGACGCGCAAGGACTTGCCAGGCCATGGCGATGCACGGCCTGGGAACTTCACCCAATCTGGGAAGTAGTCGATCTAGGAACGAGGTAAGCGCCCAAGCGCAAAACGCCCAACTGTTCTTACCAAAGTTGCGACTGCAATCGGGCTTATTCGCCTCCTTTAGCGGCTCGATCCCCTTCCTTGACCGCCTCCGCTTCGCTCATGTACTTGCCTTTTTTAGTCGTTCCGTAAAACCGGGAACCCTCCTTGTGATAAACATGGGTCTCGGTATTGACCCATACCAAGCCATGCCCTCCGCCAGGAGCCGGGGTCGCATTGGTTGCGGCCTTCGTCGCGCTTGTCGAAGCTGGGCTAGTCTTCCGACCGCGCTGCTTGGCCGATGATGCTGATGCCGTGCTTTCGGCCGCTGGGGACGGGCTGATCTCTGCTTTCTTGTGCGCGCGATGTTTAGCCGGCGAAGGCGACGCACTGGGTGAGTCGCTGGGTGTCGGAGATTGGGCGTTGATCGCGCACGTACCGGCGAGGCCGACAATGAAGATAAGAGTAAGAATTTTAGAAGCCATAAACCCCAGCCTAGAGAGGAGCCGCAAACTTAGGAAGAAGAATTTGGAGCCAGGTTACTGAGAAGGGAGGAAGGTTAGAAGGTTACAACGTTAAAACAGTGCAAGCAGGAGGCATTCGGAACGCGGAGCCAATTTCATTGCGGAACGCGGGTGACTTTGCTGTGAGAAGATAAGCGCGAATCCGGTACGGCCTGCGAAATTCCGGCGCACAATGAAACTGCTCGAGACACTGCCGCCATTTGATCGAAAATCAGGAAATCTCAATGTGGTCATCGACACGCCAAAAGGAAGTCGTAATAAATTCGCGTTCGATTTCGACCGCCGTGCTTACGTTCTGAAGACGGTGCTTGCCAAAGGCCTGAGATTCCCATTCGACTTCGGTTCGATTCCTGGAACCGTGGCTGACGATGGAGATCCGCTTGATGCGCTGGTCTTAATGGACGAGCCGGCGTTCACCGGTTGTCTGGTCGAGACGCGCCTTATTGGGGTGATTGAGGCGGAGCAAACGAAAGATGGAAAGAAGGAGCGAAATGACAGACTCGTCGCCGTGGCAGCGGAGTCGCCCACGCACGGCAAAATAGAATCAATCAATGATCTCGATGAGACATTGGTGAAAGAAATTGAGCATTTTTTTGTGTTCTACAATCGGGAGCGGGGCAAAGAATTTAAGCCGCTAGGCCGATTCGGGCCGAAACGCGCCACGCGCCTGGTGCGCAAGCATGCGCGAAAGAAAAAATAGAAGACCAGGAACAGTCAGAAATTCGCACAAGGCGAATTGCGAGGTCGCGAGGATAATTTCGGCTGCGTCTATTTGCAACCGGCGACGCGCAAAACTTTTTTGACACCGAGCGTTCCGGGGCGGACGGAATGGGATGTTTGCGACAAAAAGTTATGCCACCCACGGTGCTGGGGATGCACTCAAGGATTCTCATTCGACCTTTGTGAAATGCAGGCGATGCTCGACCTTTGTGGGAAAGCGGGAGCGCGGGCGACATCGAGATGACGCGAGGGATCAGATCAACAGTACTTTCGACCAAATGTTGAAGAGCGACGCGAAGTATCGATTTGTCATTGATGTAGGCACGCTAAAGTAAGGGGATCAAAACACGCGACAGAGTTCAGAAGAGGAGGCAAGTGAAGGGAGTGAGATCAAGATCATCAAAGGTGAATCGACGGCGCCCATATAAAGAATTCAAAAACATCCGAGTGTTGCCGAGCGGCTACCAAGTGGCGGTAACGCGAAATAAGACCGAGTTCAGCAAACATTTTGCCGGACATTCCAAGAACAGTTTGCGGGCAGCGATGCAATATCGGGATCATCTCCTTCGTGAGCTGCCAAATAAACGAAAGAAAGACATTCCACGCCGTTTGCTCACGGCGTTGCGACTGACCAAGCCGGTGGTCGGTGTATTCCGTTATCCAGAAAGACATTTTTACCAGGTTTCCTATCGCGATGGAGCCGGGAATTTGCGTAGCCGCACCTTCAGTTGGTTTAGCCGCGGTGAAGAAATCGATGCCTATGCCGCGGCAGTGGCTTTCCGAAAAAAAACGGCACGAGGCTAAGCGCGGAAGGAGTTGCGGAATGTGGAACAAGGAACCGGAGACCGGAAACTAGAAGGCGGACCCTCTTGGTTGGCTTCGTGAATTCCTGATCGATTTCTTTGCAGAAGCCGGAACTCGGATCTCCAAAATCCGAAATCAGAAGCCACCCTCCTTGGATTTCTTGGTTCCTAATTTGATAACGCGCCACGTTACCGTGGCGCTTTGCTTATGAAACGAACGTCGGTGTTTATTCTTTTTGTCAGTCTCGCCATCATCGCGTTCGGGAAAAACGAGCGCGCTTTCCGCTACCCCGATGCGCGCAAAAGCGACCAAGTTGATAATTATCACGGGACTAAAGTCGCCGACCCGTATCGCTGGCTCGAAGATCCGGATTCGTCGGAATCGCGCGCGTGGATTGAAGCGGAAAACAAGATCACGTTCGATTTCTTAGGCAAGATCCCGCAACGGGACGTAATCAAAAAACGAATCACAGAGCTGTGGGACTACGAAAAATTTGGTGTCCCATTTAAACAAAAGGAGCGCTATTTCATTTCACGTAACTCCGGGTTGCAAAACCAGAGCGTCCTTTACGTGGCAAGCGATCTGAAGGAAAAGCCACGCGAGCTCCTCGATCCAAACGCGCTGGCAAAGGATGGCACGATTGCGCTAGGTGGGCTGGCTATTTCCGATGACGCAAAGTTGATGGCCTATGGATTGGCGACATCGGGTTCAGATTGGCAGACGTGGAAAGTACGCGAGATCGACGCGGGCAAGGACCGTGGGGACGAACTGAAATGGGTGAAGTTTTCCAGCGCGTCCTGGACAAAGGACGGCTCTGGTTTTTTTTACAGCCGCTATGATCAGCCCGACGAAAAGAACCAGCTCCGATCCCAGGTCTACAATCAGAAATTGTTCTTTCACAAAATCGGTAGCGCGCAATCGGCGGACACGCTCGTTTACGAGCGTCCGGACCAGAAGGAATGGCTCTTCGACGGCGAGGTTACGGATGACGGCCATTATCTTGTCATTACCGTCAGCAAAGGTACCGATCCACACAATCGCATCTTTTATGAAGATCTTGGTGCGCCAGGTGCAAAGGTCATCGAGTTGCTGCCGAAGGGCGATGCTGCCTGGCACTTCATCGATAATGAAGGGGCGGTTTTCTTTTTCGTGACCGATCTCGGGGCTCCGCTCGGGCGCATCGTGGCGGTTGATACTTCAAAGCCATTACCAGTAAGTCCACGAGAAATAGTCCCGCAATCGGCTGACAAGCTGGAAAGCGTGACTCTAGTCGGAGATCGTTTCATTGCCAATTACCTGCATCACGCTCATAGCCTGGTGAAGCTCTTCAAGGTAGGTGGGATAGCCAACGGCGAGGTCGCGTTGCCGGGTCTCGGATCGGCCTCTGGCTTTCCCGGAAAGCGCCACGATCGCGAGACCTTCTACTCGTTTACCAGCTACACCATGCCAACGGCTATTTTTCGTTATGACTTCGACAAGCAGGCAAGTGAGCCGCTTTACAAACCGCAACTGAAATTCAATCCGAACGATTATACGACTGAACAGGTTTTTTACCAGAGCGCCGATGGCACCCGGGTGCCAATGTTTCTTTCCTACAAAAAAGGAATGCAGCGCGATGGCCAAAACGCGACCTATCTCTATGGCTATGGCGGGTTCGATATCTCGATGACGCCATCATTTAATCCGGCGTTGCTCGATTGGATGGAGATGGGCGGCATTTACGCGGTGGCGAACCTGCGTGGTGGAGGTGAGTACGGCGAGCGGTGGCATGAGGCTGGCGAAAAACACGTCAAGCAAAACGTGTTTGATGACTTCATCGCTGCTGCGGAATATCTGATCGCCCACAAGTACACGAGCACACCAAGGCTTAGCATCGGCGGTGGAAGTAATGGCGGATTGCTCGTCGGCGCGTGCATGACCCAGCGTCCTGATCTTTTTGGCGCGGCGGTCCCCTCAGTTGGAGTGATGGATATGTTGCGGTTCCAAAAATTCACAATCGGCTGGGCTTGGGCGAGCGATTACAGCAGCTCCGATGATCCGAATGATTTTCCATTCATCTATGCTTATTCGCCGCTGCACCACATTACGCTGGGCTGCTGTTATCCGCCGACGTTGATCACTACCGCCGACCATGACGACCGGGTAGTGCCGGCCCACAGTTTTAAGTTCGCCGCCACACTCCAAGCCGCTCAAGGGTGCGATAAGCCGGTCCTGATCCGGATCGAGACAAAAGCTGGACATGGCGCGGGTAAACCGACCACGAAGATTATTGACGAAATCGGTGATCGCTGGGCGTTTCTGGTGAAAACGCTCGGGATGCGGATCGACGGCAAGAGATAATTCGAGGAGATCGACGAAGTGACACAGCCTTCCCGGGCTGTGAACTCAGATCAAAGGAACCAGAGGCTGGAAGCCTGTGCCACGGTGGCAGGTGGCCCAGGCACGAGAGATTGCGAGTTCGGAGCAAAAAAGCGACAGACTAAAAGCCTGTAGCTCCATTCGCAACCATCCCATCGCGATCTGCCGTGCGATTTTCGAATGAAGTATGGCGGCCAATCGGGCAGCAAGGTTGACGTTCGGGGCGATTATTCCGCTTTTTAAACAGACGTTTAATGAGTGGCTTGAAGACAAAGCCCCTCAACTCGGGGCGGCGCTCGCCTACTACACCGTGTTCTCGCTCGCGCCGCTGATTCTGCTATTGCTCGCGATCGTCGGAGTCTTGTTCCGCAACGATCCATCCGGCGCCTGGACGCGGATCACTGAACAGATGGGATATTTTCTCGACCAGAGCGCGCTCGATGTGGTGCAGCAAATTGCCCAAAAAACTGCGCAGCCGAACCGAAGCGCGGTCGCCACCATCATTGGCATCGCGCTGGCATTGTTCGGCGCTAGCGGAGTGTTCGGGCAATTACAGGACGCCCTTAATACGGTGTGGGGAGTGAAAGCAAAACCTGGTCTTGGTCTTCGGGGATTTCTTCGTGCGCGATTTTTGTCCTTCGCCATGGTGGGAGGCATTTGCTTCTTGCTGCTGGTGTCTCTTGTTATTGAAGGTTTGCTCAAAGGGTTTAGTCATTACGTGCAGACCCATCTGCCAGGGGGTATCTCGCTGGCCATCTCTATTTACCTGATCTTCGATGCCTTCATCGTGGTCCTCGTTTTCGCGATGATTTTCAAATTTCTGCCCGATGTAAAATTACGCTGGAGCAACGTTTGGGTCGGATCGGTTTTGACGGCGATTTTATTTGCTATCGGGAAATGGGCACTCGGGTTGTATCTCGGGAGCGGAGCGGCTGGATCCGCTTACGGGGCGGCGAGCTCACTCATTACGTTGCATTATTCGTCACAAATTTTGCTGTTCGGGGCAGAGTTCACGCAGGTATACACGCGAAAATTCGGTGGGCCGGTCGAGCCTGACGATTACGCTGTTTGTGTTGAACGAACGGAAATCGAACAACCGCAAAAAGACCTGACGCGACAAGGTGGGGTAGAGGACTGAAGCGGGAGGTTCAGTGAACCGCCCCTACCCAAAAAA
>QHNU01000184.1 GCA_003218525.1 Verrucomicrobiota bacterium | reverse complement strand
CGGAAAACAGATCGCGCCACTGGTAGCGTTGATGTTGTTGCTTTCCCTCTGGGTCCTTGTTCTGGCCGGCGTTACTTTCTTTTGGGACCGTTACCGGTTGCCGTTGCTACTTATTCTGGTCACCTACTTCTGGTTCGCCGGTTATTCCTTAAACGCTGACCATTATTATCGTGTCTGGACCAGGCCCAGGCTCGATCCGGAACTGACGCCGGGGGAAATCATCGGTCGGGCCGCGAAGGAACATCGGCCCGTCGTGGTGGTAGCAGCGGCTGGCGGTGGCATTCAATCGGCCGCCTGGACTACTTCTGTGCTTGATCAATTAGGCAAACGCCTGAAAGCCGACTCCGGCGGCGCATATGATTTGTCCCGCAGCATACGGCTCATCAGCGGCGTTTCCGGCGGCAGCGTCGGCGGAATGTTTTACGCCGAGGCCTTCAACGAGACCCAACCTGATTTCAACGACAGTTTCCAGGCGGCGTGTTCCAGTGCTCTTGGGCCAACTATTCGTGGTCTCCTGCGACAGGATCTTTGGCGCGCCCTGCTGCCATTTCTAGTCACTGATATATGCAACGATCGCGGACGCGTCCTGGAGAGACAATGGTGCAAAAGTTTCGACAACAAATTTAAGCCGACCGCAAAACTGGCGGACGCGACTCTATCGGCCTGGGGTAAGGACGCGCTTTTGTTGAAACGACCCGCGCTGATTTTCAATTCAACGATCGTCGAGACCGGGCAACGATTGGCCATCTCTACTGTGCCGATCACGCACGGGCTGATCGGCGAAACTGAGTTCACCCAGCAGTACTGTGCCGAGATTGCGATCAGCACTGCGGCGCGGCTTTCGGCCACTTTCCCTTTCGTCACTCCGACCGGCCGGCCCACGATGCTGAACACGAGTACCTCGACCTGCTCGGTCGAATCACCACCGCCATGCGGCGGAGGCGATCAACACTTGGTCGATGGCGGATACTATGAAAACAGCGGCCTCGTAGGAGCAATCGAGTGGATCGATGACGCTCTGACCGACCTCACTAATCCGGCAAAGAATCCGAAACAGTATCCGTTACCACGCGATATTTTGTTGTTAGCAATTGATGCTTTTGAAAGGCCAACCGATCCGGAAGATCCGTGTCAGCCGACTCAGGCGGCGCAGGCAGGTAAGCCTGCCGATGTCGCTCATGGTGTGATCTACAATTTAGCGTCTCCGCTTCACGCGGTCATGAACGTGCGCGGCACCGGACAGCGATCATTTGCGCGACGCTTGTTGCGCATGTTCCAGGCGCGTTGGGCGCTGCAACATGTCAACATTCGCGATGTTAAGATCTTTTTTGAAGTAAAAGATCCGGCCAACCGGGAAGAGCACGTCCACGCTGATCAGAAAACGCGGGCTCTTGTCGGCAAAAAGCCGGCTGGTCGATTCTATATCGGAATAGATCCTGGCAAAGAACCGCTTTCCTGGCATTTGCGACGGAGTGAGATTGCTGAACTAAGGAAGGAATGGGTTGGCTTTAACACCGCTTCGGATAATTGCCCCGATAATTACGGAGCGATCCTCGACTTCTTTAAAACCGAATTTGCCAAGCAGTAAAACACGTCTGCTCCTCCCGTGGCGAAGACCGATGTTAGACGTGACGCGGCAGCCTTCCCCATTCTCAACTTGGTTTGCGAACGGCATCGATCCTGCGGATCGTTTTGGCGTGAAGGATCGGCTCGACGCATTCACAAGACAGGTTTGCGAAATCATCGTCGGCAAAACCGAAGCGGTGAAGCTCGCCGTCGCCTGCCTTCTCGCCCGCGGCCACCTGCTTATCGAGGATATTCCCGGCGTCGGCAAAACGACTCTCTCGCAGGCACTGGCTCGCTCGCTCGCCCTCGGCTTTCAGCGTATCCAATTCACGAGCGATCTGCTTCCGGCCGATATTCTCGGTAATTCCATTTTTGACCGGGACGAGCAACGGTTTGTCTTTCATTGCGGGCCGCTATTTTCACAGGTGGTATTGATAGATGAGGTCAATCGTGCCACCGCGAAAACGCAGAGCGCGCTGCTCGAAGCAATGGAGGAATACCACGTTTCCTCGGACGGCGTGACTTACGATTTACCGCAACCTTTCTTCGTTATCGCAACGCAAAATCCGCAGCATCAGGTCGGCACTTTCCCGCTCCCGGAGTCTCAGCTCGACCGATTTCTGATGCGGATCGAATTGGGCGTACCGGACCGCGCCAGCGAACGCGCGATGCTTTTGGGAATGGACCGCCGCGACATGCTTAAGGAACTCAAGCCCGTATTCAGCATCGAGACATTGCTCGAGATCCAGCAGAACGTACGCAAGACGCATACTTCCCCGGCGCTGCTTGATTACCTGCAGGATTTGCTCGATGCCTCGCGCCAACGCCACAGCACCGGCCTCTCGCCACGCGCGGGTCTCGCCTTGTTGCATGCGTCACAAGCCTGGGCATTGCTCAGCGGGCGCGACATGGTGCTTCCTGAAGACATTCAGGCTGTCGGAGTTGCAGTAATGTCGCATCGGCTCGGCCATGATATTGAACAGCCGGGACAAAGTGGGCGGACGCTTGCCGATGCTTTGTTGCGCAGTGTCCCAGTTCCATGAGGGAACACAGATTCTCGCGCGTATCGCCCACCGCAGGACTGGCTGGTCTGTTGTTTGTGATGGCTGCAATGTGGTACGCGGCCGCCAGTCAAAATAATGCCGCGGCCTACCTGCTTTTGTTCTGTTTGACGAGCGTGTTTCTGATTTCAATCCCACACACGCTGCTCAATTTGGCCGGTTTGAAAGCGACTGCGGAATCGGTCAAGCCAACGTTTGCCGGCCACGAAGTTTCGCTTCCTGTCGAGATCGTTAATGAGTCGTCCGCGGCACGATCCGCCATTGCATTAACTCTGCCAGACTCGGGCAGTGCTCGCGAACAAGTCGACCACATCCCCGCGGGCAAAGCCGCGCGCGTTACGCTTCGATTCTCCGCGCCACGTCGCGGCGAACACGAGATCGGAAGATTATGCCTGACGACGATATATCCGCTGGGCTTCCTCCGGACGTCGAAACACATCACCGCGCCGCAGCGGTATCTTGTTTATCCAAAACCTGCCGGCGACCCAAACCTTCCCAAAGCCCGGACGCGTTCAAAACAGAACAAATCCTCCTCCCCACAGTTTCGCCGGTGTGCGGGCTTATGTGTCGGGTGAATCGCAACGCCACATCGATTGGAAGGCAGTAGCACGCGGACAGCCCCTGATGACGAAACAGTTCAGCGCGGAAGCCGACGGCCTGCTCTATCTTGATTTTGCGGATGTGCCGTTCAGTGATTTAGAAGAGCGGCTTTCGCAACTCGTCCTTTGGGTAATTGAGGCGGAACGCACGCGGCTTCCATACGGATTGCGTCTGCCGGCCGTCGAGATCGCGCCGTCACTTGGTCACTCACATTTTCATCACTGTTTGCGCGCACTCGCCTTGTTCAAGTGAAAGCATTTCGCAAAAGAGATACACGTATTCCGCGACGACCGCTTTTGTGGCTTACGGCGGCGCTTCTTTTCACCTTGCCACCGATGTTTGGCGGCCTCGCCCCTTGGGTGCCCACACTGTTTCTCATCACACTCGCAGCTAAGTTTTGGATGGAACCCAGGGGGTATCGGCTGCGCTCGGTTCTCTTTAAAGTCGTGCTCGCAGCCGTTACTCTTGGCGCGATTTTTTTCAGCTACGGCTCTGTCAAAGGCATCGAGCCGGGCGTGTCGCTCATCGTCGTGCTGATGTCACTTAAGATTTTGGAAGCGCACACCGCGCGCGAGTTCCAGGTCATGGTCATATTCGGATGGGTACTTTGTCTCTGCGGATTCTTTCTTTCGCAGGATCTTGCCGTCGCGCTTTGTCTGCTTGTCGCCTTCAGCTTGTTCCTCGTGGCGCTGATTCAATTTCATCGCGGCTCATCGCCCGGAGCGTTTTGGCCCCCGCTGCACCTGGGCGGCAAGTTCCTCGGCCAGGCATTGCCACTTGTCGTTTTGCTTTTCCTTTTGTTTCCTCGGCTAACGACGGGATTTCGGTTTCAGATCATGCAACCAAGCTCGGCCACGGCTGGTTTCAGCGATCGCCTTTCCCCTGGCAGTATCGCATCACTCGCCAATTCTTCGGAGGTAGCGTTTCGCGCGGAGTTTCCGGATGGCCGGATACCGGGACCAGCTGCCATGTACTGGCGCGGTGTGGTCCTGTCCCGGGGCGAAGGTTTCGAATGGCGCGCCTCTGAGTCCCCGGCGTCCATTTACCGCGCCACAACACCTTTTTCAGGCGACGAAGGAATCCGACAATGGATCACGATCGAGCCGCACGGTGCGCGCTGGATGTTCGCCCTCGATTGGCCATCTGCACCGCCTCCCGGCGCATCACTTGCGCCAGGTAATTACCTTTGGAGTTATGAACCGATTCGAAAACCGCGCCGCTATGAGGTCAAATCTTCCCCCGCAATTAGCGACAAGGAACTTTCCCCGCGAGAGCGCAAGATGTTACTTGAAGTTCCAGCCTGGCTTAGTCCAGCTGTGCGCGACCTCGCCCAATCCTGGGGTAGTTCGAGCTCCGACCCACGTGCTGTGGTGAACAGGGCACTGCAATTTTTCCGCAGCGGCGGGTTCCAGTATTCGCTTTCACCTGGTCCGTACAAAGAGCGAGATCTCGATGAATTCCTTTTTCATCGGCGGCTCGGTTTCTGTGAGTACTACGCCAGAAGCTTCGCCACCTTGATGCGACTTGCCGGAATTCCCGCGCGTGTCGTTGTCGGTTATCTGGGCGGCGAGTACAACGAATTTGGTCGCTTTTTTCTCATTCGGCAGGCTGATACACATGCCTGGTGCGAAGTCTGGCTTCCGGAGGGTGGATGGCAACGAGTTGATCCGACGAGCGTGGTCGCGCCCGAACGTGTTAATCTTGGGCTCGATTCTTTCCTTGCACGTCGCGGCGTTTCCAATCGGGCGAGCAACACGTTCGCGATGAATGTCGCGCAACAGCCGATATTTACCAAGCTCCGCCTGGCCTGGGACAGTATCAATTACGTTTGGGACACTCGCGTCTTGAGTTTCGATGCTGAAGCGCAGCGGTCATTCGTCGCGGAGATTGGAATGAGTGACGCAAATCCCTTCTCACTATTCATGCGCACGTTGATGATGGCTGTCGGTCTTCTCGCAATTTACGGCGGCTGGATGCGGCTGCGCACACGACCCCGGGCCGACCGGGTCAAAGCCTTGTACGGACGTTTCTGCCGGAAAGCTGCCCGTCTGGGCGCAGAGCGCCAGCCGTGGGAGGGCCCATTGGACTTTTCCAGGCGGGCCGCTGACTTAGTCCCTGACCAGTCGAGGCGCATCCGAGACATTTCGAACACCTACATCGCGCTCCGATATTCGCCCGAACCTACTCCCTCCATTCTCGACACATTCGCCAGGGAAGTGAACGCCTTTAGTCTCGCCACGCGTGGGCGTGCCAGGTAGAAACGATACGTTCCGCCATCAAACACCGCCGGCGGACCAGCGTCGAGAACTACCGTAGTCTAACGAAGGCAGGTCACGGCGACCTGTCACGCCGTAGCGGAAAAGAAATTCTGAGGAGCTCATTTGCTGCTTCTTAATTCTTCTTAATTCTTCTTAATTCTTCTTAATTCTTCTTTCTTCCTTCTAACTTCGCCTGCTAGTGCGTCGACGCCTATCTTGCGAAGCGTTGGCCGAAGTGTCTGCTCTGGTAACGCAAAATTCGGCTCTTGTTAGCTGAGGGTTCGCTTGGCCCTATCAGTAGCCCCAGCGGATCGGCCGTCCATCAATTTATAGGCGATTTGCCCGCGAGCTGGCGTATTTCGGCTTCCTGCGACGCCGCCCGCTCGCGAAGAATCTCGGAGTTGACATCGAATGTTTGGATCTGAGGTCATCCTTTAACCGCTATTTCTCCTGCGCTTTCATCTTGCTCCGATCATCGCACTGTTGTGTTGTTTCGGAAATGCCTGCGGAGCGGAACAGACCCAAGCGTGAATGCTTCAACCAACGCGCCAGTCTTCCCTTTCAATTGCGGCTCGAAGATTTCGAGATTGCGATGCAAGACGTTTATGATCTGTTTTACGACGTAAACAGCGGGCTTCTTGAGAAGGGATTGGAGAGGCTCGATGACTTCGTTCGTCCAGCAATCATGTCCGGACTGCTGTCGGATTTACTAACGGCGAGCATGGCGAAACATTCGCGGGCGCTGACGCAGAACAACTATTTCAACGGCCATCCCGATCTTCTCGTGAAAGGCGTGTACCCGAATGATTCAGTGAAAGCGGGAACTGAAGGAGTTGAAATTAAGACGACGCGAAAGATTGGCGGCGCCGTGGACACGCACGGCGCGCGGAATCAGTGGCTCGCGGTGTTCGTCTACAATGTTGACAATGCGAGCGAGCCTGCGCGCGAACGGAAGCCTATGACCTTCACAGAGATTTATTTAGCGCAGGTTACGATTGAAGATTTTCGCCGAAATCCGCGCGGTGAGCTTGGAACGCGAACGGCAACACTGCACCGTGAAGGCATTCTGAAGCTACGCGGCAATTGCATCTACAAAGACCCAGTTATACCTTCAACGCCTTGAGTTTTGGCAGCGCATCGCGCGCAGCGTCGAAGTAACGCGCATCCTTTTCGATTCCAATGCTTCGATAGCCAACTGCTTCGGCTGCCGCAAGCGTGGATCCTGAACCAGCAAACGGATCGAGCACAGTTCCCTCACCTAATGGCAACACAGCCCGGACAACCTTTCGCAGGAATGACTGCGGCTTTAAACTCGGATGCGGCGCGAGCGAACGCTCCTGTTTTCGTGTCGGGGCTGAACTGATCACGTCGCCGAATGGTTGATCCTTCGATGGGCGCCTAAATCCCGCAGTTTTCCAGCGGCGCAAATTATCTTGGACGCGCCCTTCAATCGGTTTGCGGAAGATCAGCCAAGGTTCCCACATTGACCGCGGCATTACACTAACTTCAGTGAACTCGGTGTGAGCTGCCTTCGGGCGATCGCCGCCGCGCATTGTCATCGTGAGTCGGATGATCTCGCCACGTCGTTCGAATCCGGCGCGCGTGATTGCGTTTGCCACGACGAACGAAAGCAATGGATTGGAAGCGACAAGTACATGCGCGCCGGGAACAATGATCGGGAACAACAAACGCGCCCACGCGAGGAAGAATCGCTCCAGTTCCGAGATGTCGTCTCGTGATAGGACCGTGAAGCGCGGCAAAGGCGACCTCTTGTTCCCATCGAACGAGGGCGGGATACGCCATACGCCACCTTTGCCTTTCCGTAGTTTGGCTTGTTCTAATTCACTGTATTCAACAAGCCCGTATGGCGGATCAGTCACGACTGCTTCAATGCTGTTCGTTTGCGCAGTTGCGAGCCACTTAAAGCAATCCCCGTGAATGAGTGTCGCGTTGCCGAACCGGAACGCCTCACGCGAACTGACAACAGGTGACGTGCGATTCCCATTCGGTTGATACATTAGGGGCAACGCTGCTTGCGGATCTTCACGTACTCGGTAATGGCCGCGGCCCTCTTTGATGAAGAGCTTCGGTGTATTTAAACGAAGGTATGATCTAATCGATGACGCTGGTGTCGGGCCGATAAGCGAGCTTACATCGCGCGTTATCTCTGCCAGCGTCGCGCCCTGAGTGCGATACGAGAGCGCGTCAATGATCGCATCCCGGACAGTTCCCGGCTTCCGCTTCGGCAGATCAGAATACTTCACGAATGACAATAGACGTCTCGACGTCTTCGCGTCAATATATCCCGAAGCCAAAAATGGAGCAATCAAACCGAAGCCTGTTTGAGTAGCGTACCCCGCCGTGCTGGCGATACTTCGCCAAATGTAAATTAAAGCGAACTGAAGTGCGGAAATTCCTCAGTGAATTCGATGGCTTTGTCGCGTTTCATGCGTGCAGGCCTCACGCTGTTACACCGTACTATTGTAACGGCCTCACGATTGCTGATCACGACCGCTTAACAGCGGTTGCAAGAGAGATTTTCCTTACTGACGAGTTTCCCGAGATCACGGCGGCGGAGTTCGACATGATCCATCAAAAAGACGTATGCCGTTCTCGATGATGAAGAACTTGTTCGACACTGCGGACATTATTTAATCTATGGCAGCGAACATGTCGGCGGGATCGCGGCAGCGTTAATGAAAGATGGTCGGCGGGACTATTGACAAATCTTAAAGCGATTCGGGACACCCACAATTTCCCGGCTGGAGTTACCGAGCGAGTTTGTCCCACCAAAACAAATCGAACAGCTGGCGGATTACCTGAGTGAGATATCAGAAGACTATGTCGGATGCAACGAACCGCCATATCTTTCGTGGTCGTTCATCTTTAACACGTCGGTGCCAGCGAAGTACATCATTTCTCACACTCACCCGGAGGTCATTCCGGACCCGCTCCTGCAGTATCTGCCGTACCGATACCGAGAGGACGGCGATCTGTACGAAAGCCTGTAGCCGGTTGCGACAAATCAGGTCAAATTAATTTAGACGCCTAACATTATCCCAGAGTATGCAATGATTCCAAAGGTTCAGACCTGATTGTTGATCCTCGCACGCATCGCTATTGGCGGTCGTTGCCGGTCGGGGACATCAA
Organism: Verrucomicrobiota bacterium; assembly: GCA_003218525.1. Taxonomy (GTDB): domain Bacteria; phylum Verrucomicrobiota; class Verrucomicrobiia; order Chthoniobacterales; family UBA10450; genus AV69. The sequence goes on along the minus strand of QHNU01000184.1, from coordinate 2,476 downwards.
CGAAGAGTTTCGCCGTTACTAAATCCTCTCGGACACGACCCGTCCTTTGGCGGATCAGGGATCAGAGGTCTGATGTTAAACCGGGGCACCGCGACGCATTGAAAGATGTCTCGCGCTCACTTAATCCTGTCGCATACGTTGCACCAATTCCATTCCCAGGTCTTGCTATGGTTCGCCACGGCGAATCCGTCCGCTGGCGGATCAGATGAAGGAGCTCTGACGTAGATTGGACACCGCCACGACTCGCGCAGATACGTGGCGGTCACTTGATCCTCTCGGACACATTGTACCAGTTCCACTCCCACGTCTTGCCCTGGTCTGGAGAAAAGGCCTGGCTCCAGATCGGATGCTCTTTGTCCCGCGCATCCCACCTAAACATCATGATGATTGGTTTTCCATTAAAGGTATCTTTGGCGAAAAAGTGCCCGACATTGTTCTCAAATGAGCCGACCACGGGCGGGTCCAAAACGCCGACGTTGCTGGCCACCCAATACAAGCTCCACAATCTCGTTTTCGGATTGAAAAGCCGCAGCGTGAGTCCTTCGAAGCGTTTTCCCTCCTGACCGGGCATTTCGGTGGTCGAATAGGTGTCAATATCGGCAGTGCCGCTTAATATTTTGTGGTTTTCATCGGATGACTCGAATTCTGTCCAATCTTTGCAGTTTTCCAGTCTCTTGTTCAGCCGGCGATTATGCATTTTCCATTTCCCGACCAGAAAATCGAAGTCGCCGTGGGATGATGTCGCCGATGCGGTGATTTTTAATTCGCCATTTGGATCAAAGGTTAACTTGGGGATGGCTAAGGTTTCATCCGCGGTCAGAACCGTGTTTTGAGCTCCACCAGTGCGGCTCACACCGATGGTGCAAAGAATGAGGAATAAAATCGTCGTTAGGTACTTCATGAACGAGTTGAGAGGTGATAGTTGATAGCTTTCATCTGATCTGTAGCCTCTGATCTCTGACGGCCAATGTTTTTTCTCATTTTCCGCGCAGATGTTTCTGAACTTCATCATGTGTCCCGATAAATCTGATGATCAACGCGTCGGGTGAGGCCCTGAATAGGACACGGAGCGCGAGTCCGACACGACATTCAAATAGATCGGCCCGGAGCTTTCGTATCCCCATGCCGGCGTGCTGATGCGGCTGACCGAAGATTTCTCCCAACTCGAGCAGCTTAAGAACGACGTCGGCCCGCTCTCTTTGCGGAAGGGCGCGAAGCTGCTTTTGCACGGCGGGATCGATGAGCAGAGATTTTTTCAAATACCTCCTTCACATTGCCGGGCAGCGTAACGAACTTGCCGGCGCGGCGAACCGCTTCGATCCGCTTGTTATCGGCCCGGATAAACGCCTCCAAATCGGCCTCGGTCACGCCATACTCCCGCCAGGCATAATCGGCCGCTTCGATCTGGACTGGCCGTAACGCCACGACAGTGGCACCGGAAACAATACCTACCTCCTGGCCATTAACGGCCGCTAAAAGCCATTTGCCGAGATTCTTCTTCGCGTCCGTAATTGTAAGTGTGGTCACGAGGAGTTTAATTCTAATCTATTAAGAGATTATAGCAAGTCTGTAATAAGACTCTTAATGATCTTAAAGGAAGCTCTCGTATGGGAATCCTGATTTTATGCTGGCTGATTTAGATTCGCGCGATCTGGATTTTGGACACGACGGAGCGTGTCCCTCCGCCAGGATCGCAGCCGATATGGGCCCACTGCACCGGCCGCAGTCAACGACAGCGGCTACAACACCCCCCTGCAGGCGACTCGCCACGGGACGAGTCCGTCCGCGGACACTCCGAAATTCTTCGCGAGCGGGCGGCTGCCGCTACAGCCGGCGTGGAGCGGTGGAATAGTCAGAGAGATGTCTCCCGGCCTTCGCGCATGCTTCGGCGAGGCGTGCGAATTACTCTCCATGTCAAACGATGCCGTCGATCGGGTCGCGTTTGTGGTGAACCTCGCCCAGATCTACGCGTAGACCGACGAGAAAAATCTCGCTCTCGAGCAGCTGAGCAAGCGCTGAAAGTTCCGAACGATTGCCACTAGGGCGAATTGCGCTTGCATCCGATCTGGGACCCTCTGCGCGGCGAACCACGCTTCGAAAAAATCGTTTATTCCCTTGCCCCAAAGTAGTCCGTTGGTCTGCTAACCGCGCCGTAGCCTTGGCGAAGGCGGGTCGCCTCCCTCGCGCCGAAACTGTAGCCGGCGTCGGTGGCGCCGGGCCGAGAGGATGTCCGCGGTCGGCGCCCGCGGCTACAACGCCCAAAGAATGATGTAGAGCCTTCCCTCGCAACCAAGTAGAATTCGCCGTGCCCGCGGAGGTTAAAAAGGAGATTGAGCTCGAGATCGCCTATGTCCTCTTCATCGACATAGTCGGCTATTCCAAGTTGCTGATCGACCAGCAGCGCCGCTCCCTCGAGCTACTGAACGAGATTGTTCGTGGCACGGAACAGTTCCGCAAAGCGGAAGCAAACCATCGG
>QHNU01000183.1 GCA_003218525.1 Verrucomicrobiota bacterium | reverse complement strand
CGCTCCTGCAATGGCGTTTTTAAGAGGGATCGTCCGTCGAGAAACAGAAGGTCGAAGGCGACAAAGACAACCGGCACGTCAGCCGACGCAACGGCGAACAGGTCTGCCGTCTCGTTTTTTCGTCCAAGCCGTTTTTGCAGATCGAAGAAGGTAAGTCTTCGGCCTTCGTCAAAGGCGATAATTTCGCCGTCCAAGATGACATCGGCCGAAAATACGCACGCGTGCTCCGCAATTTCAGGTTTCCGAAGTCGCTTCGGCCAATTCTGCTGGCGCGATTGAGCGCGAATTCAAGAATGCGCGGTTGCGATCGAATGAGGGTTTAATGATCAAAGATCCGGAGAGTTTTTATTCCCCCGGCCGCCGGGGGATGTTTTGGTTCAAACTGAAAAAGGAGCTGGCGACGCTTGACGTGGTGGTGGTCGCAGCCGAACTCGGCCACGGCAAACGCAATCACGTTCTCAGCGATTATACCTTTGCCGTCCGTGATGAATCGACGGACGAACTGCTTCCGATTGGCAAAGCTTACAGCGGATTGACGGATCTTGAGATCGCGGAACTAACCGAGCATTTCAAACGCAACACTATTCTCGACCGCGGGCGCTATCGGGAAGTGAAACCGGATATTGTCCTCGAGGTCGCATTTAACTCGATCCAGCCAAGCACGCGTCACGCCAGTGGTCTTGCGCTCCGCTTTCCGCGAATCAAAGCGATCCGGCGTGATAAAACGGTGGACGCGATCGACACGCTCGCTTACGCGCGCCAGCTTGCGGCGGAGCAACATCATCAAGCTCTCAGCTGATAATTCATTGGCCGCCCGCAGGTGACGGCGAAGTCGATGGAGACGACCCACTTTGCTTGCGGCGAGCACCTTTGTCCCGTTTTCCCTGATCGTCATTGCCGCTCTCGGCGGGAGTAATGGTCTCAGCCGGCGAGGCCGACACTCCGGGCCTAACGCCAGGCTGGACTATCGCAGGATTTCCGCTCCTCTCCGGGTTCGGCAGCGCTCTAGAGCGACCGCCCTGACTGGGCGGCGATGCTTCGGCAGCAACAGGCGAGCTCGGCGCTGGCGTCACAGCCGGTCGGGGCGTGACTGACGGCGTGGTGATTGCACTTGGCGTCGGCAGCGGTGTGGCATTCTCAATCGCGCGGGGACTGATCGCGGGAGACTTCATCGGCACCGTTGCTTGTTTCTCGAACTGTCGCGCAACGCTCTTGAGCTTTCCCCGTTGAGTAGCAGGAGTCGCTGAGCCGGGAGCGGTATTGACGGGGCGCGCAGGCGAGTGTGGCTCTTCTGGCGTTCCGCGGTTCAAGGGCGAGTTAGCCGGAGCCGAGCTTGGTGTCGCGCGCGCAGCTTCGGTTGATTCCGGCGGTGATATTGGTGAGGAGGTCGGCGTACTAATCGGCACCGCGGTTGCGCCCGGTGTAAATCCAGGCCGCGGAATCGGCGTCGAAGTGTAGGTAGCGCGTGCAGGAGACGTCGAGGCAGACGCCGGTGTTAGGGTTGCTGTCGGGACTGCTGCGGGGTTTGTCTCGGTTGCGCGCACAAATTTTTTCGGTGGTGCATCGCGCGGTGGAGTCGCTTCCGATTTAATTTTCGTCCGCGCCTGTTCGGCTTCGCGTTGGTTGTTGATTGCGGCCCAACCCAAATCAACAGTCGCTTGGGCAATAGTTTGCTTGATGGTCCGTGGACGTTCGTTCGGACGCACAGGCGCAATGACCGGTGCGGGAATTTCCACAACGTCGCCACGCACGATTGCCCGCGGATCATTCATCTGCACATTAGTCTGCCGCTCCAGGCGCAAACGTTTGATGGGCGTCTGAGTTTGTGTTCGCAATTCCTCGTAACTCGGTCCCTGGTTGACGATGATGGTGTTGTTGTAAGAGATGTTTGTGACGTTCGTCGTCTGATTAATGATCGTAACGTTGCGCTGCTCGGGCAGGATTACGCGTTCGACTCGCTTTTCGCCGAATTGCCGCGTGGGTACGAAGACATATTGGTCGGGTCCAATGTCGTAGTAACTATCGGACCAGTTGCGGATACCGCTTCGCCGATCGAAGCGAGCTTCTGGCGGCAACGGTGCCCAACCAACGTAATCGGATCCTTTGCGCCACGAAACCCACGCTGAAGCCCATTCGTCCGCCGGCACCCAAACCCAGCCGACGCTGCGAATCCGGGTCCACCGCCCATAATGATAAGTTGCCCACCCGAAGGGTTCCTCCGAAATCCACGTCCACCCGGCATCGGTATAAACCCAATGCCCGTTCATATAGGGCCGCCAACGAGTATTCGTCGCTTCACGCGGGCGATAGACGTAGCCGTAGTCGCCCGTCTCGATCCAATCGCCGTATGGCTCGAGCTTGGCGTAGAACATTGAGTAAGACCCGGTCGACTGATCGTCCTTGGCACTGGTAGTCGACTCGCGCGCCACCCGGTCCCCGGAAATCATGGGCGTTGTCTCCTGCCTTTCTTTTTGGCCGAGTGATTGTTCTCGTGCATTCAATTCCGCCTCGCGTTGATGAAGTTGCTGTTCTTGCTGCTGTTGACGTTCGGCCGCAAGACGTTGTTCCACTTCGCGATCAATTTCGGCGCGTCGTTCTTCCTCGGTTTGTGGTCGTTGGCAGGCGACAAAGGAGATGGACAGCGCCAATGGCAAAACTAGAAAGGAAAATTTCTTCATCGTTGACTTAGACCTTTGTTGGGCAGCGTTATTCGAAAAAATGGTACGCCCGACAGCACGCGTAGCGTTGTAGCGTCCGCTGTCTCAGCGGGCAAATTGGATCTGCGCTGGGGCAGCGCACACTACAGCCTCCCTCGCCCAAGGGTCGCCGGTTCTGAGCTCCGTGCTCCAGGCATTCACTTCTTGTTATGGCATCGGAGAACGCGGTGGAGTCGGCGTGGGAGTAAAACGCGTAACGATCGTTGACTCGATGCGATCCCGATGCGCATTCTGCCAATTCGCGTAAATCGAGACGGCAACGATAGCCGCAACAACAATGACCATCGCAATGAGCATCGCCTTGGAGGCCCGTTGATCTCGGTCCGAATCACTATTCCTATCCATTGATCGTTAGTCTTGCGATTTCGTCCATGACACGCTGACTGAGCTGCTGATACAAAGTTCTTTTGTCCGTGCTAACATCCCCTTCCGTGAAATACATTGGGCGTCCAATCACCACCGTGATCGGATGAAAGCGCAGTCGACCACCACTCCGCGGCAAGGCTTCGTGCGAACCAAAAATTCGCATCGGGACCACTGGTGCCCGCGTCTTAGCAATGATGAATCCGAGACCAGGTAGCGCTGGTTGCAAACCCCCATCCAGCGTCCGTGCGCCCTCTGGGAAAACTAACGCCCCCTGGCCCGCTCGCAGAATTCGGAGCAGAGCTTTAAGGGCCCCACGATCCATTCCTTCCTGATCGACGGGAATGACATTCAGTTTCGGCAGAATGCGACCAAGGATGGGCACCTTTAACAACGATTTTCGCGCCAAAAAATAGATGGGCCGCTTGCAGGCGATGCCGGCGAGGGGGGGATCGAGATAACTTTGATGATTCATCGCCAGAATCACTGGGCCGGTTTGGATCATTCTTTCCCGATGGATAACACGATAGTGGAAGAAAATATGACCGATCAGTTTGGAAAGAGTATAACCGGCCCAATACCACGCATTCATCGGTGACTGATCACCGCGGCGTTTGAAAGTCTCTTCGTCCGCAATCGCTTCAGAATTTCCTCAACTACTTCAGGGATAGTGAGATCGGACGTGTCGATTCTTTCCGCGTCTGGTGCTATTACCAGCGGCGCCATTCGTCGAGATGAATCAGCTTGATCGCGCATAGCGATTTCGTCGCGCTGACCTTGGGCATTTCGTCGACGAGCCCGCACCTCCGGTGAGGCATCGAGAAAAAATTTGAAAGGCGTTCCCGGAAAAACGACCGAACCAATGTCGCGGCCCTCGATGACGACGTCGCGGCTCGCCACGCACCGGCGCATTTGTAGGTTGATAATTTCTCGGACTCGGGCCACACGACTGACCGACGAGACCGCGCGATTGACCTCATCGCTATGGAGCTGAGGCGATGGATCGAAATTATCTATGGAAATGCGCGATTCGTTATCGATCAGCTCACAGGCGATTCGTACTTCCTCCGCCATGGCGGCAATCGCGTCAGGATCTTGCACGGCGATTCCGCGGTGCAGCGCTCCCCAGGTGACGGCGCGATACATCGCCCCTGAATTCACATAACAAAAGCCGAGTCTCTTCGCCAGCGCCCGAGCAACGCTGCTCTTGCCCGAGGCAGCGGGCCCATCGATGGCAATGACGTGATCGGCGGCCATAAAAATCGGCGCGATTATGCGCCTAAAAATCCTTGCGCGTGAAGCCGCGCAAAAGCAAGCGTGCTACTCCTCCATCGGCGCAAGCGAGAGCGACCCGATTACAGGCGTGCTCACCTGCGCACGTTTCGGATTAACAAACTCCTCAATCGTTTTGAAGAAACCGGGATATGAAATTTCGACGCACTCGGCATCTTGTACAGTCGTCTCGCCATCGGCAAAAAGTCCGGCAATGGCGAAGGCCATGGCGATGCGGTGATCACCAAAGCTCGGAACGCGCGCCCCGCGCAAGGGCGCTGGACCATGAATCTCCAATCCGTCATTTAGCTCGATGACTTGTGCTCCCATCACCCGCAGGTTGTGGGCAATTGCCGCAATCCGATCCGTTTCTTTCACCCGCAACTCTTGAGCATGGCGGATGATGGTCGTACCGCTAGCCAGGGCACCTGCTACGGCGAGAACGGGAAGTTCGTCGATCAACTGTGCCACTTCTTTCCCTTGAATGACAGTGCCTTTGAGCATCGCACCTGTGATTTCTACGATGCCGCGCGGCTCCAGCTGATCCACGTTCTCGACCGCTTCGCGTACTTGCGCACCCATGCGGACCAGAACACCCAGCACCGGGGTGCGGGTCGGATTTAAGCCGAGATTACGCACAAGGAGGTGTCCCCCAGGTTGCACGGCCGCAGCGGTCAGCCAGTAGGTGGCGGAAGAGAGATCCCCCGGAATGCGGAAATCTCGGGACTCGGGAATTTGGTCACCGAAGATTCCGATGGCGCCGTTTTCGGTCCGGGTGGTGCGAACAAAGAAATAACGTAGCATGAGCTCGGTGTGATTCCGGGTAGACCCGACTTCGGTCACGATCGTTTTGCCCTTGGCAAACAACCCAGCGAGCAGAATCGCCCCTTTTACCTGAGCACTCGCCACCGGTATCTCGTACTTGATTCCTTGGAGTGACCCGCCATGGACGCGGAGAGGAGCGGTCTGTTCGGAACCTTCGGCAACGATGGTCGCACCCATTTGCCGCAGGGGTGTGATCACCCGCTCCATCGGGCGCTTGGAGAGCGATGAATCACCGATGAGACGGCTTTCGAATTTTTGCCCGGCGAGCAAACCCGCCATCAGTCGCATGGTCGTGGCAGAATTTCCGCAATCGATATCGCCTGCGGGTGGACTGAGCACGCGTTTTTTTCCGTGAACGACAATTGTGTTTGGCTCCGGCTCATCGATTCGAATACCGAGTGCTCTTAACGCTTCGACCGTGCGCATACAGTCGTTGGCATTAAGAAATCCTTCCAGGCGGCAAACACCGTTGGAAAGCGCGGCAATGATCGCAGCGCGATGCGAAATGCTTTTATCACCTGGCACCGTGATTTCGGTGTCAATATGCGGCGCGCGTTTTACTCGAAGTTCCATGTCTTACTGTTCAGCTTGGGCGGCGCGCCCTCAGACGCGTTGAGGCAGAAGCATCCGTTAAAGGATGCGGTTGTCCAGCGAGTCCCAGGGCGGCAGCTGATCACGGAACAAGAAAAATCTTGTTCGTGTACGGATCCTTCACTTCGGTGCCCGGTGGGAAACCGCGGACATCAACGTAACCCTGATTCGGAGCGTACGGACTCGTAACGAAGCCGGGTTTATTCGGTACGGGAATGCCGTAAGGTAGATCGCCTTTGGTGGCGCGGGTGGTCGGAGAAGCGGATGCTTCAGGGGGCGCCGTTTCGACCGCGTTCTCAGGCGGGGGCGGCGGAGGCTGATTAGGGTTATAAGGTTGCTGAACCGTCTGTTCCGTTTCCGTGCTGGGATAACGCCCGACGCGCCGGCCCCGGACCGGCGCCTCGTCCTCGCTGCAAGAAACGAAAACAAAAACGCTGAGAACAGCTAGCCACGATAGACGTTTCATAAAATCGATTCGACGGAAGCGATCCTTTCTAATTCAAGGCCAAACTGCTGACAACCGCTAAATAGCACGATAGCACGACGGTGTTTGTGTCCCACTTGCACAAATTCGTCGCGGTCATACATGCCGGGTGCGTTTGCAGTTCGAATCTAGATTGACGAATGGTCTCGGCACAAAAAACGATTCTGGTGGTGGATGACGACAGCGTGACTCGCCGCTTACTGGTGCGCACCCTGGCCGCCGTCGGCTACGCCTGCGAGGAGTCGGAGAACGGAGCGGAGGCACTCGTCCGCGTGCGTAATGATGCGCCAGCTTTACTACTACTGGATTACGACATGCCCGGATTAAACGGCGCGGAGGTGCTCAAGAAAATGCGTACCGATCCAACGCCGGGGGTGGCACAGATTCCCACTATCATGCTGACTGGTCACGGCGGTGAGGACAGTGAAGTGCTTTGTCTCGAGGCCGGCGCGGACGATTTTGTCACGAAGCCAATTTATCCAGCGGTGTTGCGGGCGCGCATCGAAACCCAGCTGCGATTGCGTTCGATGCGCGATCAATTGCTCAAGCAAAACGAAGAACTCGAAGCGTGGCGGCAAAATCTTGAGCAGGATTTGGCAGCCGCGCGACTGACTCAACAATCGCTCATTCCACCAAAGCCGCCGACGTTGCCAGGATGGGAAGTTGCGGCGCTATATCGACCGGTGATCCAGGTTGGTGGCGACATTTACGGTTGGCTGCGTTTACGCGACGGCCGAATTCTTTTTTGGATCGCGGACGCCACCGGCCATGGCGCGGCCGCGGCACTCCTCACGACGTTGGCGAAATTGCTGTTCCATCATGCCAGCGTCGAAAATGACGCCCCGGCCGAAATCATGCGTGTGGTGGATCGCGATTTTCACAGCATGCTCGGCGCACGTTGCTTCATGACCGCCATGTGTGTGGCGTTGAATCCAAAAACAGGTGCAGCGAGCATCGTCGGGGCCGGGCATCCGCCCCTGCTCGTGGCCCGATTTAACGGTAAGACGGAATCAATTGCATCGTCATCGCCACCACTGGGATTAGTCACGCGCTCGAGCTTTACCGAAACGCCTTTGCAATTGATCGGCGGCGATTTGTTTCTCTTGTATACTGATGGTCTTTACGGGTCAGCCAATGGTGCTCCTCGCCGTTTGACACCTGGATCTTTAGCCAAGCGTTTGCATTCAACCTCCGGCAGCGCCGAATCATTATTACGTCGGCTTTGTCAAGAGGCTCTGACTTCAGGCAAGGGCGATTCTCCCGCGGATGACATCGCGGCCCTGGCCGTTCGGCGGCATCCAGAAGGAAATTAAATTTCCTTTCAGGCAAAATTTAGTTGTTGCCCTGCTCCAGCCTCCGGTATTAATCAGCGATTATGCCGAAAACCAAAGCCAAGAAATCTTCCAAACGCAAGCCGAACGCCGCGTTTATGCGCCCCGTCCAGCCTGATGACAAACTCTCCGCCATTGTCGGCTCGAAGCCGCTCCCGCGCTCAGAACTCACAAAAAAATTGTGGGACTATATCAAAAAACACGGGCTGCAGGACAAAAAGAAAAGAACTCAGATCAACGCTGACGATTCGCTTCGCCCCGTATTCAACGGCAAAAGCCAAGTCAGCATGTTCGAGATGACCAAGTTGGTCTCCGGGCACATTAGGTAATTTTTCTGCCGA
>QHNU01000289.1:2418-4254 GCA_003218525.1 Verrucomicrobiota bacterium | reverse complement strand
CCTTAAAGATCAAATTTTTCGAATGGCATGGGTTGAGTTTAGTCCGTAGACTATCGTTCGCCATGGGATGGAAGAAATATTAGGCGTCGGGTGAAGCGTTCGGGCTACAGTGCATGTAGGCATTCAGAAGTTTATTCGCCGTCGCATGGCGCAAGTGGATTGCAACGCTCGCACAACTCGAGTTCTTCGGCCGGTAAATCCTCAGGGCGGGCTCGTGCTCCAGGTTGATGGATCCGCGCCCATCTTCTCGCCTAGATCTGCCAGCGCGTTCATGGTCTCTTTGACGAACACGCCCGGTTTGGGCGGAACAAAATCGTCGGGGACGGCGACGAAGCGGATTTCGATAACTCCGCCATGCTTCAGACGCGCGATTTCGGCTTGGGCAAACAGGTGCCGAATAGCCGTGATCGTCGCCGCGCGCGTAGCCATCTCCAAGCTACGAGTAAACACTGCTGGCCATGTAGGCTTCGTCAATTGTGGCAGCGGGCGCAGTTGATTGTTGAAGATGACCCAAAAGCGTACCATTGGTACGGGAAGATGCGGGTAGAGGGCTGTCCACATCGCGAGAGGTGTCTCCTCCGCGCGTCGCGCGCCGCCATACAGTAGGTTGGCTGTAACGCCGCCATCGACATAGATCGAACCGTCGATCTCGCGGAATGGAAATGCGCCAGGGATCCCGGATGAGGCCAGGAGAATCTGATGCACGCGATCGCAGTTGCCACTTTCCGCGGCGCGCTGCGCTTCGCTGCCGACATCCCAGACCCAATGGCCGCCGTTGTCTATGTCGGACGTATTGACGAGCAAAGAGCGCCCCTGCCTGCTGGCGTCAGCAACGCGATGCAGCATGTCCATGTCCACTCTCGCCCGCACCTCACGCTCCAATCCGGGCACGGTGGCAAACGACTCATTGGCCGGCAGAAAGTAGAACGGCCAACGTGTTTTGACCCAGTCCGGCTTGGGATTGCGATAGAGCGTAAGAACGGATTCGATTGACTTGTCATCGCCAAGAAAAGCGAAGGGCGAGATAAGCGCGCCGGTGCTGACGCCGGTGACCACGTCAGGCTCGGGTTTGGTGAGTGGCCCGTGCACACGTAACCAGCCTTTGAGAAATCCGGCGCCGAACGCGCCCCAATCGCCCCCGCCGGAAATCAACATCAGGTTCCAAACTACCGGCTCGCCCGGGTGCGCATCGTAGCGCGCTTTCGCGCGCGCCAGTGCCCGCTCTCCGAAGACGCGACGCTTCTCCGCGAGTTGGGCATCGCGCTCGTTTCGAAGCTCGAACAGCTGAGTCAGCGTACGCGCTGGCCTGTGGCGAGGGAAAAACATAAAACCTCTTCTTTCGCGATGACAATCTCGAAGCACCTTCCCGGACGCCGCGCCGATCGTTTATAATCATGTACAACCCAGGCTGCTTCGCAGTCAAACACTTTGCTAAAGGAAGTGTGTGAATCGCCACCACTATCACCGCCGCGCATTTGCGCGACTATCGGACCGTGGTCTTATCGACGCTGCTGATATTTCTTCACAGCATCCCTGCAATGACCGCGTTGCCTTCTCCCGTTGTATCCAGCGACGAACATAGGTGAGTACTCCACTAAACTGGAAAGGAATCATGCGCCTTGTAACTGCTGCCGTAGGCACGTTCGTCAGCGTGCTGGGCCCGACGCTCCATGCGCAGGATCTCGAGCCGCGCGCTTATAGCAACTCGCCGATCGGTCTTAATTTCGTGATCGCTGGATACGGCTACGCATCGGGTACCGTGCTCACCGATCCGTCGCTACCGCTGGAGAACGTGAGCAACAAATCGCACATCGGCGTCCTAGGTTTCGCCACGAC
>QHNU01000289.1:0-2356 GCA_003218525.1 Verrucomicrobiota bacterium | reverse complement strand
GGTCTCGTCTTCGGTTTGCCGCATGCGCGTTACGTCGACGGCTTTGCCGATCCGGCATTCCGCCTTTCGATGAATTTCGTCGGCGCACCCGCGCTCACGGCGGCGGAGTTCAAGCACTACCGGCAGGATTTAATCTTCGGCATGAGTCTGCGCGTCACTGCGCCGCTCGGCCAATACGACCCCGAAAAGCTCGTGAACATCGGCACCAATCGCTGGTCGTTCAAACCCGAGATCGGATTCTCAAAAGCCTTCGGGCCATGGACGGTTGAGCTCGCTCCTGGCGTCACTTTTTACACGGATAATGGAGACTTTTTTGGCGGCAAGACGCGCGAGGTGGCGCCGCTTTTCGCTGCGCAATCAGGTCTTAGCTACACCTTCGCGCGTAGCGGCTGGGTCGCGCTCAACATTGGCTATTTCAAAGGCGCACGCACGACGGTCGATGAGGTCGAAAGCGACGTTGAACAGCAAGGCATTCGCTTCGGCGCGACGCTCGTGTTGCCGGTAAACCGTTATCAATCCGTGAAGCTCTACAGCATCAGCGGCTACAACGCGCATCACGAGCATGACTTCCAAGCCTTCGGCATCGCCTGGCAATACCGTTGGGGCGGCGGGTTCTGAGCCGATTCCGGCGCGCAGCCTCTCAACCCTCGAGAATTGCGGCGTTGCCCAGGCTCCGGACGACCGGTTGATCGGTGATGATGACAGTCGTGCCGGGTTCGAGGGTATCGTAGACCTTTTGCCCAAACTCCGGGTTGACTCGGAGACGCGCCGCGATCTTCTCAGCAGGGACGCTTCGGCCCCTGCTCGTCACGGTCATCCACCGGCGCCCGGCGCGGCCCGGAGCAAGCAAGCTTTGCCGATCGGTCGTGCCTTCGAGCAGCGAAAAGACGTGATCCCCGAGCGATCCGCGTCCGTCAATCTCGACGGAGGCGCGTCCGATGGGATTGCCATTGCGATAGACGTAAAGCGCGCGATCGGCGGCGCTGACGACGATAGTAATCGGTCCGCTCGAGCTGCGCTCCGGGTGCCAGTCGTAGTCATTCTTCGCCAGCAGTCGCAGCATCTCGGGAGTGAAATCCTTTGGCGCGAGCATCAGGCCGGGATTGGACGCCAGGTATGGCACCGGCGTATTGCCATCACCTACCACGACGGTGCCGCCCTTCGACGTCGCACTAAAAAGCAATTGCGAGAAATCGTAGGGCAGTCGGATGCAACCATGGCTGGCGGGGTAGCCGGGCAGATTGCCCGAGTGCATCGCGATACCGGTCCACGTTAGCCGCTGCATATTTGGCATCGGCGCGTTGTCGTATTTTTTCGAGTAGTGTTCCTGCTTTTTCTCAAGGATGCTGAAGACGCCGCCCGGTGTGGCATTGCCCTTCGAGCCGGTGCTCACGGTTGAACGGCCGATGAGGATGCCGTTGCGATAAACGTGCATGGTCTGCTGTGGGATACTCACAAGCACCATCAGCGGACCGCTTGGCGAGAGCTGCGGTTTCCACCAATACTCGCCCGGCTTGAGTTGGCCGGTCGGTTTTCCGGTGGGCGTGCCTTTGGTATGCGACGATGGTTGTTGCATCGCCTGCACGGTGGCGAGCATAGCGACGGAGAGAGCGAGGATTTTCAGGAATTTCATGAGATAACCCGAGACGTGAATGGTAATGAGATCACAAAACCTTCGCATCCTCAATAGGACTTTTGTCCCATGCCGATCGGCGGCGACAATCTCACAAAACCGGTCAGATTTGGGGACTTCGGCTCAGCCGTAGATTCTCGCGTTCAGGCTCACGGTCTTTGCACATTTATTGGTTATTGGAGGTCGAGCAGGCGTGCTGATTTACGCGCGTGGAGACCGCTGGTCGTTCAAACCCGAGATAGGTTTTTCAAAAAGGGTTCGGGCCATGGACGATTAAGCTCGCTCCTGCCGTCACCGTTTTACACGGATAATGGCGATTTTTTTGGAGGCAAGACGCGCGGGGTGGCGCCGCTTTATTCTGTGCAATCAGGCCTCAGCTACACCCTCGCGCCCGGAGGCTGGTTTGCGCTTAACGCTGGTTATTTCAAAGGCGGACGCACGACGGTCGATGAGGTCGAAAACGACGACGAACAGCAAGGCATTCGCTTTGGCGCGACGCTCGTGTTGCCGGTGAACTGTTATGAGTGGGTGAAGCTCTACAGCATCAGCGGCTACAACGCGCATCGCGAGCACGACTTCCAAGCCTTCGGCATCGCGTGGCAATATCGCTGGGGCAGCGGGTTCTGAGCCGCTTCCGGGCGCAGGCCCTCAGCCCTCGAGAATCGCGGCATTGCCGCGGCTGCGCACAACCGGTTGATCGGTAATGATGACAGTCGTGCCCCG
>QHNU01000182.1 GCA_003218525.1 Verrucomicrobiota bacterium | reverse complement strand
GCCGACTCGTTGGCGAAGGCGCGCGGAGCGATTTGCTCGCACTTTCGGTCGCCCACCACAAGCAGGAATTCGATGCCCGCACCTTGCAGGATCATCGTTCGCCACATACGACGAGCGATCTGCTCTACAAGAATGCGTTAAGCGATCGCTCCCGCACGATTTTCGGAGGTCTCATCCGGGTCGAGCGGCATGCCCATTTCACCGACGCCTACCAGAAAGTGCGTAACCTCCTGTTGAGCGATGACGCGGAAGCGAACTCGATGCCCGGCCTCGAAATCCTCGCTGATAACGTGAAATGCAGTCATGGCGCTACCTCTGGTCAGGTTGACGAAGAAGAGATGTTTTATCTGCTCTCCCGCGGGATTCCGGAGATTATTGCCAAGCAACTAATCGTCGCCGGATTTCTCGATGAAGTGATTGGGCGATTATCGGATTCATTGATCGGGCAGCACCTTCGCGATTTGATTGGCGACAAATTCCGCCTCGATGCCACTCGCGCCGCCATCGCTGCCTAGGCGAAAATCATTGCACGTTTTTCGGGCGCGCCCTACCCTCGATAGGCGGCTTACCAAAGACCAGGGGCCGTTTTAACGATGGATGTAAGCGGAACGATTAGCGCGATTCTTGCCCAGAAGGGTTCCGCCATCTTTTCCATTGCTCCCAATGCGACCGTAGCGGAGGCAATCGAAATGATGGAGGCGAAAAATGTCGGCGCAGTGCTCGTGGTTGGTGACGATCGATTGGTCGGAATTATCTCCGAACGCGACTACACGCGTAAAATTTTCCTGCGCGGCAAACGCTCCCGCGAGACCCTGGTCGAGGAGATCATGTCGACCGATCTTAGCATAACGAGTCCGACCGAGCCGGTGGAGAACTGTTTGCGGATGATGACGGATAAGCGCATCCGCCATTTACCTGTGGTGGAAAATGGCAAACTCGTCGGAATTATTTCGATCGGCGATCTAGTGAAATACGTCATCTCGTGCCAGAGTGCTGCGATTGCGCATCTGGAGAACTATATTAGCGGCGGCTATAGCTAAGCGGTAGCGACGACCTTCGACGGTCGCTTGGTCTGGCTTAATTCCCAAACGGTCTCGCCGTTTACGATCGTTCGCACGGCTCGTCCTCTTAGCTTCCATCCGCCGAAAGGCGTGTTTCGCGACAGGGATTCGAATTCACGCGTGTTCACTGTCCAATCGAGATTGGCATCAATAATGGTGACGTCCCCGCGCCCGCCAGGGGATAAGGTTCCCGCTTCAATCTTGAGCAACTTGGCCGGTTCCACCGTGTACATCTCGACCAGGCGATTAATCGTGATCGCCCGCTTTTTGTGCATCAAGAGATCCAGAAATAGTCCCAGTTCCGTTTCCAAGCCGACAATTCCGAACGGCGCGGCGTCGAACTCCACTTCTTTTTCGAACTGCGCATGCGGGGCATGATCACTTGCTAAAATTGTAAGAGTACCGTCTGCAATCCCCTGAATGATGGCGTCGACATCTCCTTTGCTACGCAGCGGCGGATTCATTTTGAAATTTGTCTCGAAATTTTGAATCGCGTCATCTGTTAGCGCGATGTGATGCGGACAAACCTCCCCGGTAATTTTCACGCCTCGAGCACGCGCTTCGCGAATGAGTCGCACGCTTCCGGCCGAGCTGATGTGCTGACAATGAATGGGGTGGTCACAGAGTTCGGCCAGCAAAACATTGCGCATCACCATCGCCTCCTCTCCGGCGGCGGGCCAGCCTGGCAATCCCAGGAGCGTGCTCCAATAGCCTTCGTTCACGACACCATTGCCGACCAGATCGTAATCCTGACAATGATCCAGCACCGGAATCCCAACCATACGCGCGTACTCGACCGCGCGGCGCATCAGTTCGTGATTCTGGACGCAGTGGCCGTCGTCCGTGATCGCCACGGCCCCCGTTTGCATGAGAGATCCGATCGGAGCGAGCTCTTCACGACGTAGATTTTTCGAAATCGTTCCGGTCGGCAAAATATTCACGCAGGCAATTTCGGCAGCGCGATTTTTGATCCAGGTAATCGTTGCCGGATTGTCAGCTACCGGCTCGGTGTTCGGCATGCACACCACGGTCGTAAATCCGCCCGCCGCCGCGGCGCGTGCTCCACTCTCGATTGTTTCCTTCCAGCCAAAGCCGGGTTCGCGCAAATGCACATGGATGTCGATCAACCCGGGAGCGACGATCAGGTCGGTGGCGTCGATCTCCTCAACTCCGGAATTGAACTTTCGAAATTCAGATAACGACGCGATTTTCCCATCGATGATCAGCAGGTCAGCGACTTCATCCCGATCATTTGCTGGATCGACAATTCTGCCGTTGCGAATGAGCATCGTTTTCATGTGGCGATTCCACCGCAGAGATAGAGAACAGCCATCCGGACGGCGAGACCGTTGGTGACCTGGTCGAGAATGACGCTTTGATTTCCATCGGCTACTTCGCTGTCGATTTCGACCCCGCGATTAACCGGACCCGGATGCATGATCAGGCAATCCGGTCGCAAAAGCTTGGCGCGTTCTTTGGTTAAGCCGAAGAGCCGAACATATTCGCCGAGGCCGGGGAAATATTCTTTGCGCTGACGTTCGTGCTGAATGCGGAGCAGGTTCACCACATCTGCCGTCGGCAGGACCTGATCGATATCGTGCGAGATGGTAACGCCTAATCGTTCAAAATCGCGTGGCACGAGCGTGCTTGGGCCCACTAGGGTGACACGCGCGCCAAATTTGATCAGCGCAAAAACGTTCGAACGCGCAACGCGACTGAACAGAATGTCGCCGACGATCACGACGTGCAATCCATCCATGCGTCCTTTTTTTTCCCGGATGGTGTAAAGATCGAGCAAACCTTGGGTGGGATGCTCGTGCGCCCCATCCCCAGCATTGATCACGCTGGACTGCAATCGTTCGGCCAGAAATTGCGGCGCACCGGCGGAGCTGTGGCGCAAAACAAGAATATCGGCGTGCAAAGCCTGGAGGTTTTTTGCCGTGTCCTTTAAGGTCTCACCCTTGGTCAGACTCGACGTTGTCACCGAGATGTTGATCACGTCCGCACTTAATCGAAATGCGGCCAACTCAAATGACGTCTTTGTCCGCGTGCTTGGCTCGACAAAGAAATTGACCAAGGTTTTTCCGCGCAAGGCTGGTACTTTTTTAATCTCGCGCGTGCCGACCTGCTTAAACGCATCCGCCGTATCGAGCACGAAATTGATCTCATCCGCGGATAACTCCCGCAGCCCGAGCAAATCCTTGCGACTCCAGCGCAGATCGGTTCGTGTCTCGACCTTGGAAACGACCGTCGGCTCCGATTCGCGCGCGCGTGTCATCGCTTTTCCTCCTTAATCAACCAAACGCCTTCACTTCCCTGGTCATCGCCTAATTGCACGCGAACTTTTTCGGTAAATGCAGTCGGTAAATTCTTGCCAACGTAATCGGCCCGAATCGGCAATTCGCGATGTCCTCGATCAATCAATGCAGCTAATTGAATTCGCGCCGGTCGTCCGAATGAATTGATCGCATCCATCGCTGCTCGGACGGTTCGGCCGGTGAAGAGCACGTCATCGACGATGACGACAGTGCGATTCTCCAATGGCAATGGCAGGCGAGAAGCTTGGACGATTGGCAATTCCGAGCGTGTACCGACGTCATCGCGATGCATGGCAACATCGATTGTGCCGACATCAATGTTTGTCTCTTCAATCACCGAGATCGTGTCGGCGATGCGGCGCGCGATCTCGTTGCCGCGCGATGGGATCCCGGCTAGCACCACCCGTTTTAGATCAGGGTTGCGCTCGACAATTTCGTGCGCGATCCGCCGCAGGGCCCGGCGAATGGCGTCCCCGTCCATGATCAGGACGGCGCTAGCGACAGACGTATCCGATTTAGTCATGACTTCCTTTGCGACCTCGCGGGATCGCGTTAAAGGAAAAGTAGTGTTATGCGGGAACAGTGGTCGCGGCCCGGCCCTCCTTCAAGCGCTTTTGACGCCAATTTGAACGGTGTCTCACGATCCAGTCGAGCAGCGCCTTCTCAAAACCGATGTCAGCTCCAGCCTTTTCGCTCTCGATCCACTTGTGCTTTAGAATCTCTTCTCGCTCTGCCAAAAACTCCTTGTAGAGGACGGAGTTCTTAACGAACTGCGATTGATCCTCTTTCGACGCAGTCATCTCGTCAGTGTTATCCATAAAAACAGGAATTGGTCAATCTTCCATCATTAGTGGACGTAGCATTGGCCATACCTATTTAACCCAAGATGCTACGAGACGACTTGATCGAGTTTCGCCAGTAACTCCCGAGCGATCCGGCTGAACTCAGCGCCAACAATCGATTCCGGCTCTTCTGCCGCAATCGGCATTCCCCGATCTCCTGCTTCACGCGTGGCAATATCGATCGGAATCTGGCCGAGCAGTGGAACACGGAGTCGCTTGGCCTCGCGTTCGCCTCCGCCGCTGCCGAAAATATCGTAGCGCTTGTTATCTGAAGGCGAAACGAAGTAGCTCATATTTTCGATCAACCCGAGCACGGGGACGTTGACTTTTTCGAACATCGCCGCGGCTTTACGTGCATCGATGAGTGCGACTTCCTGGGGCGTGGTCACAATAATGGCGCCAGCCAGGGCAACAGTCTGTACGATCGTGAGCTGAACGTCACCCGTGCCGGGTGGCAAATCGAGCACCAGAACATCAAGCTCGCCCCACTCAACCTGTCGCAGAAATTGCTGAGTGTAACGCGTCACCATCGGGCCGCGCAAAATTGCCGGTGCCGTATCGTCGAGCAGAAATCCCATCGACATCAGCCGAAGTCCGTACTGCTCGATTGGCACAATGCGGTTCTCTTCGGTGGCGAACGGGCGTTGGCGCGAACCAAACATGAGCGAAATGCTGGGCCCGTAGATATCGCAATCGCACACTCCTACCTGAGCGCCGACATTTTTGAAAGCGACCGCCAAATTGGCTGCAACCGTTGATTTGCCAACTCCGCCCTTTCCGCTTGCGATCGCGATGATGTGTTTGACTCCGGGAATTCGCGTAGCGCCGATTCCGGAATTCCCAACCCCGGTTGGAGGCGCGTGAATGTCGATTAGTACTTTTGCCTCGCGCACGCCAGGAATTCCACGCAAAGCGGCTTCAGCCTCAGTTTTTATCGCGCGTGGCACCGCCGGATCATTCGTCGTCAATGTAAGTTGCACACGGACGTTGCCGTTTTTCGCCTCAATTTCCTTCAACAGACCGAAGGACACAATGTCCCGGCTGAAACCGGGATACTTCACCGTTTTCAACGCCTCCTTAATCTGCTCCTGAGTGATCGCCATCGGAAGCGCTCAAAGTACCCGCCCCAGCGCGATGGTAAAGAAATGCGCGTGTCGCTAATGTGGTCGCAGGGTTCGATTCAGGTTTATTTGCTCGCCGGTTTTCTCGATTTTGACAACCAGAGTCCCGAACTGCCAGACTCCGGCCGATTTTGTCGCTTCGACATAGAGGGTTCCTTTTCCTTTCGGTCCGCTGAGTGGGATCGAAAGCTTCGCATCCCCGCTCGGACCCTCCACATGACTACTGCCGGAGACAAACGTGCCCGCGCTTACCGGCGAACCGAGGGCGTCGATGACTGCCTCATTTTGCTGCGCGCGGTCCACGGCAATCTTGTAGGCGTCGGATTGTTTCATTATTCCAAGCGCGAGAAAGAATGCCGCGGCGACAAAAGCGACACCAACGAACAATACAATGAGACAACCGCCCGGCAGAGCCCACTTCCAGTTGCGCGAGAGCCAGTTCGACCGGTCAATGGGTGGGATTGGCGGGGGATTTTCGTCCATCAATTACGCAGCGCTGGCGCGTGGCCGGTAGACGAGCGCGGCCAAGATCGTAACCAGGATCACTTGTAAGACGCCGCTGATTATCCATTTGACCACAATCGTCTCCGGCAACGGCATCACCGCGTAGGTCGCAATTGGCCAAACCTATTGGAACAATCCCATGAATAAGCCAAACGCGATCGCGGTGCCAAGACTGCGACCGGCGAATCCGAGAGCCCAAATCACACAAAGCATGGCAGCGAAGAGAAATTGGGCGGCAAGCATA
Source organism: Verrucomicrobiota bacterium (assembly GCA_003218525.1). Classification (GTDB taxonomy): domain Bacteria; phylum Verrucomicrobiota; class Verrucomicrobiia; order Chthoniobacterales; family UBA10450; genus AV69. The sequence goes on along the minus strand of QHNU01000182.1, from coordinate 4,174 downwards.
AAGGGGAAACGAGAAGTCATTTCGCTCTTGGGTCGCCAGAGGGACTTGGTGGCATTGTAATCAGGCATCAGCCAGATCGAATGGATGACAAAGTCGGTTGCGAAAACGACGACGAAAGCGAAAAGGATGGCGACCAGCAGACGGTGGCGTTCATGCGCCGGAGGTTATCTGGTGAGGTTATCTGGTGAGTTCCGAAAAGGCCAGGCGAAGGGACCACCGAATGCGATCAACCCTCCGGGCAGGATTACAGCGCTCGAACAAGGTCTCGTTAACGTGGCAGCGGCTGCTCCATACTTGCGAGGGCGTAGCTTAAGACCGCGATAACGGCCGCGTTTTCCTGCAGTTCGTGTGGCACAATCTTATCGAGAGTGTCGGCAGCGGTGTGATGATAATTGAAATAGAAACGGCTATCTTGAATCGGTGCGAACGATGGCACGCCTGCTTTTTCCAGCGGCTCGATGTCAGCGCCTGCATGCTCGACAAAACTGAGAATGCCGGCACCTGATTCTTGTAAAACCTTCCCGACTGGCAAAAACATCGCTTTCACTTCCGGTTTCCCTTTGATGTTGATGCCAAGCGGATGGCCGGCGCCGCCGTCGGTTTCGATGGCGGCAAAGTGGTTCATGAAGTCGGAGGCATGATCCTTAGCGTAACCCTTGCTGCCGGCCGATCCGTTCTCCTCGTTCATCCATGCGATCACGCGGATGGTCCGCTTCGGTTTTAAGTGCAACTGCTGAATCAAATGCGCCGCTTCCATCGAGACGGCGACGCCGGCACCATCATCGATAGCACCGGTGCCAAGGTCCCAGGAATCAAGGTGGCCCGAAACAATAATAACTTGTTCTGGATGTTCGGTGCCTTTGATGTCGGCAATGACGTTGGCACTTTCACTGTCGGGCAGAGTTTGGGGCGTAAGAATTAGTTTCATTTTCACTGCTCCTTCACGCGTGAGCGCTGCAACCAGGTCGGCGTCTTCTCCGGTCACGGCAGCGGCCGGAATTTTCGGCACCCCGTCTTCGTATTTAGTCTGGCCAGTGTGCGGAAGTCTATAGTCGGCGCCGCCAACGGAGCGGACCAGGCATCCGACTGCACCGAGTTTTGCGGCCGCGCTTGGACTATCACTACGATATACGACTGCTTGGCCATAGGCCTCGCCCCCGTGGCCTTGACCCGCCATCCGTTTGTCAAAAGCGTGATTAAACAGCACGATCTTTCCCGAAACTTTCTCGCGTGGGAGTGATTTTAATTCCTCGAAATCGCGCACACAGACTAGATCGGCGGTGATTCCCTCCACTGGAGTCGCAACGCTGGCACCGAGTGCAGTGAGCACAATTTTCTGAGTCGTGCCTTTGGCCTGGCCAGGAAACTGCACGAGCGCGCCAATCTCTTCACCCCGCACCCAATGCGGTACGATTACTTTTTCAAGCTGCACCTGGCAGCCAATCGCTTTCATTTCCTCGGCCACGTATTCAACCGCTCTGGTCGCTTGCGCCGACCCAGTGAGGCGAGGTCCAATGTTATTCGAAAGATAGGCGACCTCTCGAAATGCATAGTCGCTGCTCAGAGCCGCCTGTTGAAGCTGCTTCAAATCGGCCAGGGTTCGTTCCGAAAAAACAATCGGTGTGGGACTAGGGCTGGCTGAAGGGCTAGCGCTCGCTTCGGATGCAACATTTTGCGCGAGCACGCTCCTGGCGAGAAATCCAGCAATGACAAGGAGCAGATGGCGTTTGCGGTAGCAAGAGGCGCGTTGCATCCGGGATTTTCGCGCGGGTCTGAGCAAGGGCAAATCGGCGCGGAGGTTCAGGAATCGGTCCTGTGGTGATCGAAGCCCCAGCGCTGATGCGTCACCTTCAACTGCACGATATCTCGGCCGTCGAACGGCACATGGGCGTGTCCGCGGACCGCAGCCACGATTGAGCATTGAGAGATCGCGACATCTTCAAAGACACGGCCGTCCTTCAGCGTTACCGAGACCACATGCAGATCCTCACCGGTCTCGGGTTGATCGAGCAGAACCTCTGAAAACTTCTGCGGCAGCGTGTTCAAAATGAATCTACTACAGGCCGAGGCTTAAAAATGCGCGCCTCGCCTTGTAAATCAAGGGTCGCAGCCAGGATTGCGCAAATCGGTTCCTTCCATCACGCGCACGTCCAGTCTCAGATTTTCGAGCGAAACAAGGATATGCCAGAAGAGGAAACACTTGAGCGGGCTCGCGAAGACGAAAGGGAAGGCAAATCACCCTCGACCCAAGCGGGCGAGTTTGTACGCGAAGAAATGGAGCACATTCGCGAAGGAAAACACGGGGCGCGTTCGACCAAACAAGCCATCGCGATCGGATTGTCCAAAGCACGCCGAGCCGGGGTAAGGCTACCGCCACCGAAGAAGGGCGGAGCTTCCGCGCGAACGAGAAAACAAGCGGCGCGCGATATTAGCAAGGGCCGAAGCCGGAAGCGCAGAAAGCCCACAGCTACTCGTTCACGCGCTGTGAGAAAGGCGCTCAAACGCGAGCCGCGTTCCGCCGCTTCGCGCCGTGCGCTATCACGCCAGGCTCGTTCCACCGCCCGCAGCCGGAGTAAAGCGGATCGGTCCCGTGCCGCGAGAAAGGCGGCACGCACCCGAAAAAGGAATGGCTAGCCTTTTAAATCATGGCTTCGCGCAAACAACGCGCCACCGCACGCAAAAATATTGGCAAAGCGGCCGTCGCTGCACAAAGGAAGCGGACCATTTCCCATTTGCCAACAAAGACTAGAACCGCTTTGGGAAAAGAAGGGGCAAAAGCGGCAAAGCGAAAATCACGCGTTCGCCACGGGTAACTCAGTCCGACCACTCGGCCTTAGTTTTTGACGGACGCCGAAACTGCCAGAGCGGATAAACAAGCGCCCCAATTGCTAGAATCCCGACGCCAACCCCAGCATTTTGCGGATAGCGAGCAAGCGTGCTAATCGCCACGCTCCAGCACGCGACGACAAATAAACCCGTGGTGAACGGATGCCATGGCACTCGCGCTATGGCGACCGTTTCCGCCTCGGCTTCGCCGCGCCGTTCTCTCGCGCGAAACACCAACAGTGCCGCACCCGTTAATCCAAAGAAGAGGACATCGATCGTAACGACATAGTTAAGAATTTGCTCATATCTGCCAGTCAGCGCGACGATAGCCGCCCATGCGCCCTGCAGGACAATCGCCACCACCGGTACTCGTGTCCGCGTATCAAGATGCCCGACGGCTTTGAAGAAAACCCCGTCGCGTGCCATCGCATAATAGACCCGGGGAGCAGTCAGTATGCTTTGGCTTAGAAACCCGACCGTCGAAATCGCCACGCCCCATGCGATCACCTGTGCGCCCCCCACTCCCCACGCGCGCCGCATCACCTCCGAAGCCGGAATTGTCGTGTTTGCCAAGCGGTCAATGCCAAGTGCGTGCAGGCAGGTATACGTCACTAATAGGTAAACAACAATTACGCCACCGACGCCGATGAAAAGGCCGCGCGGCAAATCCCGCCGCGGATTTCGCATTTCGCCGCTGACAAAGGTAGCCGTTTGCCAACCGCCATAAGCAAAGATTACCGGCACCATTGCCGCCGCCAGGCCAGAGAGCGAGCCGGGCCTAATTTGGTCATGCACTTGGTCAATCTTCGGTGCACCGCCCAGACTTAGGCCAACGCCAATCAACAACGCGATCGCTGCCAGCTTCAGCAGCATTAACGCACTTTGGGCATTGCTGCCGGTGCGGATCCCAAGGCAGTTAACGAAAGTGAGAATGGCTAGAGCGACCGTCGCAATGAACTGTTCCGAAATGGCTAGTCCGGAAAGCTCGCGGAAGTAACGGCCAAAAATAATGGCCGCGCCGGCCATTCCTCCCGTTTGCACGACCAGAAGCAATGTCCAGCCATACAAAAAAGCGACCATTGGGTGATAGGCATCGCGCAAATAAGCATACTGACCACCGACTCGAGGTCGGAGCGCCGCGAGTTCCGCGTAAACAAATGCGCCGATTAATGCAATCACGCCGCCGATTAACCAGGCGCACAGGACCAGCGCGGGTGTGTTTACGCGCTGCGCCACTACTGAAGGATTCACGAAAATTCCCGCACCAATTATTCCGCCCATCACGATCATAGTCGCGTCGAACACGCCGAGCCTGCGCGCCAATGAGGGACCCTTGGTATTATTTGGT
>QHNU01000181.1:16258-17963 GCA_003218525.1 Verrucomicrobiota bacterium | reverse complement strand
CGGCGTACACAATGCCGAAGGTCGCGAGCTCGAACGTTACAACGTCGTGATCGGCTCGGTTATTTCAAAGACCGATGGGGGCGACGTGAAAAAAGGCGAGACTTTTGTTCAATGGGATCCTTACAACGTCCCGATTCTGACGGACAAAAGCGGCAAGGTGGAATTCCGCGACATGATCGCGGGTGTGACGATTAAACGAGACGTTGATGAAGCCACGGGCCTGATGGGCACCGTCATCATCGAGCACAAGGAAGACCTGCATCCGCAGATCGTGATTGTCGGCGACAAAAAAGAGGTACTAGCAAGCTACTCTATTCCAGCCGGGGCCCACGTCAGTCGAGGAAGGCCAGAAGATTCGCGCCGGCGCGTTGCTGGCGAAGACGCCGCGAAAGATCGCCAAGACCAAGGACATCACCGGCGGTCTGCCGCGCGTGGCGGAATTGTTCGAGGCGCGGCGTCCGAAAGACGCGGCTGAAATCGCCAAGATCGACGGCGTTGTCGAAATGGGCGGCACCGTGCGCGGCAAGCGCCGTCTTATTCTCAAAGACGTGGAGACCGGCTCAGAAGAGGAACACCTGATTCCGCTGACCAAACATATCATCGTTTTTAAGGGTGATTTTGTGCGGAAAGGGCAACAGCTCACAGAAGGCCCGGTGGTCCCACATGAAATCTTGGAAGTGTGTGGACCGCAGGATTTACAAGAACACCTGGTCAACGAAGTGCAGGAGGTTTACCGCCTCCAGGGCGTAGAAATTAACGATAAGCACATCGAGATCATCGTGCGGCAAATGTTGCGCAAGGTAAAAATCACCGATCCCGGCGACACGACCCTGCTCTGGGGCGATCAAGTCGATAAGCTCGACTTCGAAGCGGAAAACAAGAGCGTCGTCGAGCAAGGCGGCAAACCGGCAGAAGCGGTGCCAGTGTTGCTCGGAATCACCAAGGCTTCGCTCGAGACCGATAGCTTCATTTCGGCCGCGTCGAGGCGGCTACACTTGGCAAGGTGGATCGGCTTCGTGGGTTCAAGGAAAACGTGATTATGGGCCATCTCATTCCGGCTGGCACCGGATTTCCCAAACACCGTGAGATTCGGTTGATCGAAAAAGGCGAGCCCATTGGTGCGCCCGTAATGGAAGAGCCGGAGGCGCAGCCGGCCATGGGTTAGCGCGCAAAGCGCGAATTACGATGTTGGTAGGGCGAGACTCTGTCGAGCCGATGGCTGCGCGGAGCGTCGCCCTACCTTGCTAAATCGACATGTCGATCGCGACGAAGACCGGCGACAGAGGCGAGACCTCGCTCATGTACGGACGTCGTGTGGGAAAAAGCGATCATCGGGTCGATGCTTACGGATGCGTTGATGAATTGAACAGCGCCCTGGGGCTGGCACGGGCAGTGGCAACAAACGATTTCGTCCGCGATCAAATTCTCACCGCGCAGAAGGAATTAATCACAGTCATGGGCGAACTTGCGACAATGCCGGTCGACCTTGAGCGCTATAGAAAGGACGGTTTCACGCTTACGACCAGTGCCATGGTCGACCGCGTGACCAGCATCATCGACAAAATTGAAAGCAGCGACAAAATGAAATTTAAGGATTGGGTTCTCCCGGGCAGTTCGTTGGAAACGGCTGCTCTTGATCTTGCCCGGGCGACCTGTCGGCGGGCAGAACGGCGGGTCACGTCGCTCGCGGCCGAGGTGGAAGGTT
>QHNU01000181.1:302-16170 GCA_003218525.1 Verrucomicrobiota bacterium | reverse complement strand
TGAACATTCAGTTTGCCTTTAGCGCGCCGCTGTAGCATCTTCCCCGTCCGCTCGCCTCGTGGCGAGCGCTCTGATTTTCTATGGTAAATACAAGTGAACTTGTCCCAGAGCTTTTGGAAGCGGGCGTGCATTTTGGACATCAGACCAAGCGCTGGAATCCGAAAATGCGACCATACATTTTCGAGCAGAAGAACCAGATCTATATCATCAATCTGGATGAAACGGTGAAGCAGCTTCAGCGTGCGACTGAGTTTTTGCAGGAAGTGACGCGACGCGGTGGGAAGATTTTGTTCGTCGGTTGTAAGAAGCAGGCCCAGGAGGCCGTGAAAGAAGCAGCGCTTGCTTGTGGGCAGTTTTATGTGAATCAGCGCTGGCTTGGCGGAACGCTGACCAACCTCGCGACAATTCGCAAAAGCATTGGACGATTGAAATACATCGAGCAGATCGAGCAATCGCCCGAGTTCAAAAAAATGGGCAAGCAAGAGATTGCGGCGCTGAATCGCGAGGCTGCGAAATTACGCCGGAATCTCGACGGCATCCTCGACATGGCCCAATTACCGGATGCGCTCGTAGTGGTCGATACCACGCGGGAGCAAAATGCCGTGAATGAGGCGCGCCGGCTCAACATCCCGATTGCAGGAAATGACGATGCCATTCGGGCCATTCGCGTGATTTTGCAGAAGTTGGTCGACGCTATTGTCTCGGCCACGGGCGATTCAACAGCGGCAGCGCAGGCAGAGATGGCGGGCGTTTCCGCCTAGCCTTGCCGCGCTACTATTCGACCGATGCAAATCAGTCCGAAAATCGTCAAGCAACTCCGCGACAAGACCAATGCCGGTATGATGGATTGCAAGCGAGCGCTGGCCGAGGCGCAGGGAGATTTGGCCAAGGCGGAGACGATCTTGCGCACCAAGGGCATTGCTAGCGCGAGCAAAAAAGCGTCGCGGGCGACAAAGGAGGGTATTGTCGCGTCGTATATCCATCTCCAAGGGAAGGTTGGGGTCCTCGTCGAGGTAAACTGCGAGACTGATTTCGTCGCGAAAAACCAAAATTTTCGCGATTTTGTGAAAGATATCACGTTGCACATTGCGGCGGCGCATCCGCTCTACGTGAGCCGGGAGGAGGTTCCGGGATCCTTGATTGAAGCCGAGCGGGAAATTTATAGAGCGCAGGTGAAGGGAAAAGCCGATGGGGTGATGAACAAGATCGTCGATGGAAAGCTCGATAAATTCTACAGCACGGTATGTTTGCTCGAGCAGGGCTTCATAAAAAACCCGGACCAGACGATCAAAGAATTGCTGAACACAAAAATTGCCGAATTGGGCGAGAACATTGTGATTCGGCGATTTACTCGCTACCTCGTGGGCGAGCCACTTGCCAATGAAGCCTCGCTGGCTTCGGCTGAAGAAGTCGCAGCTTAAATTTTCGCTTTTTGTTTTGGGCACGCGCAATCGCGCGCGCGCATCCGTTTTCTTTTAGCGCGATCCTGCATGGATTGCGCCGGGTTCAGGGAAATTTCCGGGGCCTGCTCCACAGCAACCCAACAAAAAAAGATTATGAAACTAGATTCACTGGAAACACTCTTTGTCGAAGAACTGCGCGATCTTTACAGCGCAGAGAACCAGTTGGTAAAGGCACTTCCGAAAATGGCCAAACGGGCCAATTCAGAGGAACTGAAACAAGCCTTCGAGGAGCATCTCGAGTTAACAAAGGAACACGTCGAGCGACTCGATGAAATCTTTGAGAACCTCGGTAAGCCGGCTAAAGGCAAGGCTTGCAAGGGCATGAAAGGGTTGATCGAAGAAGGCTCGGAGGTATTGGAGGAACACGGCGAAGCGTCGGTCATCGACGCCGCGCTCATCGCCGCGGCTCAAAAAGTCGAGCACTATGAGATTGCCACCTATGGCACCGTTCGCACCTGGGCCGAGATGCTCGACCAAGACAATGCCGTCGATCTCCTGCAACAGACGCTGGATGAAGAAAGCGAGACGGATGAGAAACTCACCGAGATCGCGGAAAGCACGATCAACGCGACTGCGGCAAACGAATAAATTACGTAGCGAGGGGGTAAAGCCGTCACGTGGCCTTGAGTCGTCGTGGCGGCTTCTGCTTTATTAAGGCTGATGGGACTCGCGACTTACCGGAAAAAGCGAGACTTCGCGCTCACAGCGGAACCGAAGGGGAGCGGCAAGCCGTTGCCCAAACCGGTCCGGGGCTCATCCCGGTTTGTCATTCAAAAGCACGACGCCAGCCGGTTGCATTATGATTTTCGGTTGGAGATGGATGGGGTTCTGAAATCGTGGGCGGTTCCGAAGGGATTACCATGGACGCAGGGACAAAAACATCTTGCGGTATAAGTGGAAGATCACCCCGTCGAATACGCCGTCTTCGAAGGAATTATCCCGGCGGGACAGTACGGCGGCGGCACTGTTATGGTCTGGGACCGTGGTAACTATTACGTTTACGGCGAGAAGCCACTGGAGTCGTGGCGTGAAGGGAAACTGCATCTCGTCCTCGACGGCGAAAAAGCCAAGGGCGAATGGACGCTGATTCGCATCCGGGGGAGGGATGAGAAGAATCAGTGGTTACTGCTGAAAAGCGGCAAGAGTGTCAAACCGATTTCCAAGAAACGGGAAGATCAGTCGGTAAAAACGGGCCGGACGATGAAGCAAATCGCCTCAGCGGCCGATGCCGAGTGGCAATCGAATCGTGTCGAGCGCAGTGATCCGTTTAAGCTCCGTGTCGCCAGGGCAATAGCGAAGCGCAAGCCCGTTCCTAAAGCGAAACGCGCCCGGCTTCCTCAGGAAAGTTCCCTTCCGGAATTGTCGGCCCTTCCCAAATCGAGCCCGCGATTTATGCAACCGATGAAGCCCCGTCTCGTCAATCAGCCGCCACCCGACGGGAATTGGATTTACGAGCTTAAGTTTGACGGCATCCGGGCAATCGCAATCAAATCGAGCCGGAGGGTGCGTCTAATTTCGCGGAACGAAAAGGAACTAAACGGCCGGTTTCCGGAAGTCGTGCGCAGCTGCAAGGGCATAAAGGCGGATGAGTGCGTGATCGATGGCGAAGTTGTTGCTCTCGATGATAAAGGCCGCTCATCCTTTCAATTGCTTCAACGAGGAGAGCTCGAAGGCAAGGACGCACCGCTCGTGTTTTACGTTTTTGATCTGCTGCAACTGAACGGCCGCAGCACGATGTCGCTGCCGCTCTTTCAGCGGAAAGATTTACTGGCACGATTGCTTCCGGGTTCGGACGACGCCATCCGTTTCTCGGGCGAGCTAGGCGGCAGCCCGCGACAGTTGTTGGCTGAGATCAAACGCCTCGGTTTGGAAGGTATTGTCGGCAAACAGCGCGATTCGGTCTATGAACCCGGCCGGCGTAGTGGCTCCTGGATAAAACTCAAATGTGTCAATCAACAGGAATTTGTTATCGGTGGATATACGCCGCCCGCGGGCGCGCGGAAATATTTCGGGGCGCTCCTCGTTGGTTATTACGACGAAGACCACCTGCTCTTCGCCGGTAAGGTCGGCACGGGCTTTGACACGAAATCACTCGCAGCAGTTTATAAAAAGCTCCAGACGCAAAGGCGTGATAGCTGTCCTTTCGCTGATCTGCCATCCAAGCAAGGCGGCGAATGGGTCCAGGGGATCACCCCGGGAGAAATGCGAAAGTGCAACTGGGTCAATCCAAAATTCGTCTGCCAGATCAAATTCGCGGAGTGGACGCGTGATTTGAAATTGCGCCAACCAGTTTTCCTGGGGCTGCGCGAAGACAAGAATCCGCGCGAGGTTGTACGAGAAGCTTAAGCGTGCGATCTAGATTGGTCGCGTGGTGAGGATGACCTTGTCATCCTGAACTGAAATTGTCCTGATGTGTTTCAGCCACGAATTCCCGTCACGTCGACTTTCGGAGCGGCGACGGAAGCTTTGGCTGAAGCTCCGGCTGAAGGATCTTTCGAAGTCGGAACTCACGATGAAGCTAGGAATTTGCCGGCCATTCGCCTCGACCGATTTTATATCAAAAAGGAAGTCGTCATCGACGTAGCTCATGCCGAAATGGATATTGCCGTTGAACCAACGGCCGCGAAACCGTGTCCATTTCAGAGAGTCCAGCGGCGCGCTGAGGTCGAGCGAAACGATTGAGTCAGCAATTCCAACACGGAGCCGGCCGCGCGCTTTTCGGAAGTCGGGATCAGTCGCAATCAGCGCATTAAGATCATCGGCGGTGAACTCGACTGTCGTCTCCTGATGATTCCTGATCGCGGTGCGCAATCCTTCCCATTTCGCTTCGGCTGCCTGTGCTTCAGCCGGAGTGGGCTGTCGCACTTCGACCATGGCAGGTTGTGTGGCGGTAAACCTGTCAGCAAATCGGGTCAGGACAAGCCACCCGCCGCAGAGGAAGATGATAACCAACGCGACCGCGGCAATGATGAGCGTGAGACAACCTTTGGCGAAGCAGCCCATTCCGCGGTCCGGCGCTTGCGGCGGCAACGGTGCCGGTGGCGGTGAATCCATGGATGGCGACAAGTAGCCGCCGGAAGAACGTTTTGGAAGGAATTTTTCGACCGAGAACGTCGTTGTCGGTCGAGCATTGCGCTCGTAGATTTCGCCGAATGAAAGCCAGGGTTGTAGTTACGCCCAAAGCAGCGGTGCTGGACCCACAGGGAGCCGCCGTCAAAGAAGCAATGCAGCATCTCGGAATGCCTGAAGTCAAAAATGTTCGCATCGGCAAGTACTTGGAGATTGACGTGAATGGTGACGGCGCAGAAATGGAGCAGCGCCTGCACAAATTGTGTCGCGACTTGCTTTCAAATCCAGTGATTGAGGACTACCAGTTGCTGAAAGAATGAAGGCGCTTCGATATTTTTTCTGCGTGATTCTTCCGCCCCTGGCGGTGCTCCTAACGGGACGTATCGCGAGTTTTTTTCTAAGCCTCATTTTAACGTTACTCGGATGGATTCCGGGCGTCATTCACGCCTGTCTCGTGGTCAGCGATTATCACGAGGAACAACGGCTGGCCCACGTGGCACATCGATGAAATTCGCCGTCGTTCAATTCCCTGGATCAAATTGTGACCAAGATTGCCTTCGCGCGATTAACGGACTCGCTGGACTGAGCGCACAATACATTTGGCATAAGGAAACGTCGTTGACGGGATTCGACGCCGTTGTATTGCCTGGCGGGTTTGCCTACGGCGATTATCTGCGGTGTGGTGCGATCGCGAGATTTTCGCCGATCATGAACGAGGTGATACGTGTCGCAAAAGAAGGACGGCTGGTTCTCGGCACCTGCAACGGATTTCAGGTGCTGTGCGAAGCTGGACTGTTACCGGGTGCTCTGGTTCGAAATCGCGGCCTCCGCTTTATTTGTGATATGGCGACACTCCGGGTCGAACTACCGGACTCAGCGTTTACGCATGGATTTGCCCAAGGAACCTTGTTGCGCATGCCAATTGCGCATGGGGAAGGGTGCTTTTTTGCGCAAACCGAAACACTGCGAGAACTGAACGACCATGGACAGGTGGTCCTGCGCTACTGTGATGCCAATGGCAGGGTTACGCCCGAAGCGAATCCGAACGGCTCAATTGAAAACATCGCGGGGATTTGCAGCCGAAAGGGTAATGTTTTCGGACTGATGCCTCATCCGGATCGTGCCTCGGATCGACGACTTGGCGGAACTGATGGCGCAAAGATTTTCCTTTCGATGGCGCAATCGATCGCCGACGGACGCGCGCGCGCAGCGGCGTGAGTTTGCTTCTTACAGGAACCGACACCGGAGTCGGCAAGACATTTGTGGCCGTCGAACTTTTGCGATTGCTTCGTGAGGCCGGCATTCGCGCCGTCGGCATGAAACCGATCTGCTGCGGCGATCGGGCTGATGTGCGACGGTTGCTTGCGGCTGGCGCTGAAGACATCACGATCGAGGATTTGAATCCGATATGGCTACCATCACCGGTCGCCCCTTCAGTGGCAGCGCAGATTGAGCACATCGAAATCGATATCGAAAAAATCCAGCATCGCTTCACAATCCTGAGTCAGCGATTCGAAATTGTTCTGGTCGAAGGAGTTGGGGGGTGGCTGGTCCCGATCGCCCCCAAATTTTTCGTGAGCGATTTGGCGAAGCGGCTCAACCTGCCAGTTGCAATCGTCACGGAAAATCGGCTGGGTTGTTTAAATCATGTTCTGCTTACCTGTGAAAGTATCCGAAATCGTGGCGTCAGCTGCGCTGGGATCATTTTGAATCGCGCCGATGCTGCGGGCGACCTCGCGCAGACCACGAACGAAGGCGAACTACGGCGACTATTGCCGGACACGATTCTGATACCAATCGCGGAAAACGGCGTCCAAACGCCAGCCAAATGGGCACAACTTTTGCCCAGAATTCGCCCAACGACACTGTGTTCATAAAATTGACACAACTGTAACTCCCCGCGACACGTTTTTGTCGGCGCGCGACACCTTTCCCTCGTAAAAACTACTGGCACCGCCGCTGCTAAGGGGAGCGATAACACCTCACGCTATGCTCCTACAAAAGACGCTTCACATGGGACAGTCGTTGCCCGAGTCCAAGGCTCGGTTGGCGAGTATTCATTCTTACCGGCGCCAGTTCGTGATGGTCACCAAGGCAACGGTGACCTCATCGAAGACCGTGGATTTTTCTTTCCGCGGACCGCTCGGATTTCAGGCACACACAGTATTGCTGGCAGTCGACAGCGACTCGCCGGACGAAATCGCCTTCGAGTCCGTCGGCGGCAATATCGAAGTCATGGGCCTGGTTGATTTCACTGAAGTGCGGCCGAATTGCACCGAGATTACGCTCGCTGTGCATTATGAAATTAAGAACAGATTTTTTGCGTGGCTCGATCATCGCCTTCGCTTTGTCGATGCATTTGTGAATTCCGAGCTGCGCAGCATCCGATCGCATTTTGAGGGAATCGCGGCGCCTTATATCGAGCGGGCCTCTGTATTGCCTATGCTCGAAACGGCGACGGCGTAGGGGTCAAAGGGCGCGACCGGGACGTCGCGCCCTTTCTCTGTGCCGGTCAGGCGATCCGAACCGCATGCGTTTTGTCCAGACGCAGAACGCGATGTGGGCCGAGGGCGATCTCTTTTGTGGGATCGCGCAATTTTTCGCCGTCGAGCTGCACACTGCCTTGCTTGATCAACCGGCTCGCCTCAGCGCGTGACTTTTGGATCCCAAAAACGGCGAATGCCTGGACTACGAGCGCCACGAGCTCGCCAGTCTGGGCTGCGAAGGTCGGCAGTTCGGCGTCAGCCAGGCGTTTCTCGCTGAAGCGCGCAGTCCACTCATCGCGCACTTTCTGCGCGACTTCGCGCGAGTGGTAGACTGTAACGATTTCGGTAGCGAGCTGCTTCTTTGCTTCCAATGGATGTTCGTGCGCGGGCAGGCTGCGGGAGAGCAACAATGAATAGTACCGCGCCATCAACTCATCGGAGATGCTCATTAGTTTGCCAAACATCTGTGCCGGCTCCTCCGTAAGCGCGACGTAATTGCCCAGGCTCTTGCTCATCTTTTGCCGGCCGTCGAGACCTTCAAGAATCGGCGTCAGCAAAACCACCTGTGGTGGCTGGCCGTTTTCTTTTTGCAGGTCGCGTCCGAGCAAGATGTTGAAGAGCTGGTCGGTGCCACCCAATTCCACATCCGCCTGCACCATCACGGAATCCCAAGCCTGCATGATGGGATACTGGATTTCGTGCGCATGAATCGGATGCTCGCTCTGAACGCGGTCACGAAAATCTTCCCGTTGCAAAAGCTGCTGCAGCGTCACTCGACTGTTGAGCTGAATGACGTCTTCATACGAAAATTTTCCCAGCCAGGAGCTGTTGTAGACGATCTCGGTCCGGCTTTCGTCTAAAATTTTGAATGCTTGTTCGCGATAGCTCTTTGCATTCGCCTGAACTTCCTCGCGCGTGAGCTGCGGTCGCGTGATGGAGCGCCCGCTTGGATCGCCAACTAGCGCTGTGAAATCGCCGATAATCAGGATCGCCTGATGACCCAGATCCTGAAAATCGCGCAGTTTCCGAAAGATCAGCGAATGCCCAAGATGAATATCAGCGCTCGTCGGATCGACTCCCAACTTGACCCGCAGTGGGCGTTTCGCGCGCAGCTTTTCCGCGAGCTCGCCCGCGGTAATGATTTGGGCCGCGCCGCGGCTGAGTTTCGCAAGCTGCTCTTCTCCTGGGTCCATCCTCACGCGCACTCTAAGAAGGGCCGGCGCGCGAAGACAAAGTTTATTTGTTTTTGTTTAACAGCTCACGCACTTCCTCGATCGTGAGCGGATGGTGCTTGGCATCGAGCGACTTTTGACTCTTACCCCGGACCAGAAAAGGCCGGGTGCTACTGAAATCCCGTGTTGAAAAGCTCTTTGACCCATTTGACGCGGTGGAAACGTGTTGCACCGCGCGAGTCGAGAAGGTGGATGTTTTCTGCACTTTCATCTGAGTGGCAGCTTTGGTTTCAAAATTGCGGGAGCTATAGTTCGTTGTTGCAAACTGCCGGTCGGCTAGGAAATTTTTACTCAGATTCCTTTCCGCGATATAAAACGAACGCGTCGCGCTGGAACGTGTGGAGGGTGTACGCTGCTGCGAGAAACTTTTCTTTTGTTGGGGATTTTGGAGTGTCGTGTCTGGCTTGAGCAGGCGATCGATCAATTTTCGCTCTTGTTCCTGTGCGCTCGCCGTAATCATTTGAAACAGAAACGTCACAATGAGCAGGCAAACACGCATGCCCCAGCCTGCAAGGCGACTCTCGGATTGTAAAGAAGAACGCACGCAGCCGTGCCAGCAGAGTGCTTCAAAGCCGGGTCGTCGTCGTGAAGGCGGTTCGTTGCTTCGAAGCGATTCGTGCTGATCGCTGCTCAATCTCAAGAGCGCCTCGACAGAGCGAGGCGGCCACAGTTCGCGCACTCGAGCAGGAAACGTTTGGTTGTAGCCACCACGGCCCTCTGTCGCCGTGGGATCCAAAGAACTAAGTATTCGGCACTACAGCGCCGGAATCGCTGACTTTTGTGCGCGCGGACGTATGGTCGAGTTGTGGACTTATTGTTCCGGGATGATCAGACACTTATGTGCGAAGCACTGCGGCTGGCGACCAAGGCGGCGGCGGCAGAAGAAGTGCCGATCGGCGCAGTCGTCGCCAAAAACGGACGCATCATTGGACGCGGCTACAATCAAGTGGAGACGTTGAAGGACCCAACCGCACACGCGGAGATTCTCGCGATCACGCAAGCTGCCGCCGCGGTTCGTGATTGGAGGTTGACGGATTGCGATCTAGTCGTGACCAAGGAACCATGCCCGATGTGCGCGGGAGCAGCCGTCCACGCGCGCGTGCGCCGGGTCGTTTTTGGTTGCGCCGATCCGCGGGCCGGAGGTGGCGGAGGTTTAGTGAACCTGCTGCAAAATCCGAAGCTGAACCATCAATGCGAAATCAGCTCGGGCGTGTTAGCCGACGAGTGCGCCCATCTGCTGCAGGATTTCTTCCAGAAGCGGCGAGCCACCAGCTAAACAAATTGGGTCGAAAGACCGGACGTGTGTTCGTGCTACGCCAGGGCCCGGTTGAGCTTCCGACTGATATCGACGGGACAATATGGATCGACGTTTCAAACGGGATCAAGCGTGCTGGAGAAGATATTCGCAGAGAGATTGGACACCTTAACGAGTGTCTACGGTAATCTGCTTCTTAGGTGTTTGTCGCGCAGCGTACTATCTTTCGCAATTCATCGAGAGACAGGGTGTGATGTTTGCGGCGGTGACGGCAGGTTACTTCAGAGTATCTTTACGACGGGCATTTCCATTTGAATCCGTATGGCCGCCGAGATTAAAAAGGAAATTCAGCTGGAAATCGCGCATGTGTTGTTCACGGACATCGTCGGTTACTCGAAGCTGCCGATCCATCAGCAACGAGCCGTAGTCGAGCGGTTAAACGAGATTGTCCGAGGTACGGATGAATTCCAAGCCGCGGAAACGGCGGCTCGCTTGATTAAAATCCCAACAGGCGACGGCATCACGCTGGTTTTTTATCATAGCCCAGAAGAGCCGGTTGAATGCGCGCTGGAAATAAGCCGCGGACTCAAGAAGCATCCGGAACTTCAATTGCGAATGGGCATACACAGTGGACCGGTCACCGGGGTCATCGACGCAACCGGAAAAGCGAACGTGGCTGGCGCCGGCATCAATATCGCACAGCGGGTCATGGACTGCGGCGATGCCAGACACATCTTGCTCTCGAAACACGTCGCTGAAGATCTCGAGGAATACCCTCACTGGCAGCCGCACCTGCATGAACTTGGCGAGTGCGAAGTAAAACATGGCGTTCGCGTCTCCGTGGTGAATCTGTACACTGCCGAGCTCGGGAACCCGGCAGTGCCGGAAAAACTGAAGGCGGCGCGTATCGCTGCTGCTGCACGAAGAAAACGGGCCGCATTCAGATGGCTGTCATTAGGCGTCGTGAGTCTGCTGGCTGTGATCGCTGTGATCGGTTTTCTCCTTTTTCGTTATAGGCGACCGCTTACCACAGTCGAGTTACCAGTTCCCGAGAAGAGCATCGCCGTGCTTCCATTCGAAAACCGGAGCGAAGACAAAGCGAATGCGTACTTTGCCGACGGCATCCAGGACGAGATTCTGACGCGCTTATCGAAGATCGCCGATCTGAAGATCATTTCCCGGACATCCACGCAGCAATACAAAAGCGCGCCTGAAAATTTGCCTGAGATCGCGAAGCAGCTTGGCGTAGCGAACATCCTTGAGGGTAGCGTTCAGAAAGCAGGCAATCAGGTGCGGGTCAATGTTCACTTGGTTAATGTGCAAACCGGTTCGCAGCTCTGGGCCGAGACCTATGATCGAAAGTTGAGTGATATCTTTGTCATCGAGAGCCAGATCGCTAAAGGAATAGTGGAATCGTTGCAAGCGAAGCTGACCGGTCGTGAAGAGCAAGCGTTGGCTGCTGAGCCCACAAACAATCCGGAAGCTTACGATGCCTATTTACGCGGGCTGGCTTTTGAAGCACGCAGCAACTACTCGAGCGAAGCCCTATTTAAAGCCATCGATTTTTATGGGCTGGCCGTGCAGCTTGACCCGAATTTTGCGCTCGCTTGGGCGCGACTTTCTGGTGCGCACGCGCTTCTTTACTTTAACCGTGGCGACGCAACTACCGCTCGCCGCGATGCAGCCAAAGAGGCTTTAGAAAATGCGCAGAAACTGCAGCCGAACTCGCCAGAAAGCCTGCTCTTCGTGGGTTATTATCAATATTGGGTGCAGCGCGATTACGAGCTGGCCAAGACCACCTTCGAGCACGTCAGCAAAATGTTGCCAGGTAACGCCGAGGTCTCGTACGCCCTTGGCGCAGTTGCCCGACGCGAGGGACTTTGGGATGAAAGTGTTGCCTACTGGGAGCGAGGTCTCGCCCTCGATCCGCGGAACACGGCGTTACTGATTGAAGTGGCATGGACTTACGCCGCGCTTCGGCAATTCCCAACAGCGCTAAAGCTCTACGATCGGGCACTGGATATCGTCCCTAATGAGTTATCTTTAATGGCGTTAAAAGCCAGCATCTACCAGGCCGAAGGTAACCTGCAAGAAGCTGCTAAATTATTGGCCCAGGTAAACGCACAAACGAACTCGGACGTGGTTGTTCGGATCAAGCTGGCCCAATTGAGACTTGAACGAAATCAAACTGAGGCCATCCGGTTCGTGCAAGCCCGAGAAGCTCAACTCCACTTTGCTTCTGGGATCGACAAGGGGATGAAGCAGGGGGGACTAGCGTTGATCCAGCGCGTAGCCGGCGACACCGCATCAGCAAAAGCTGCCGCTGAACAGGCGCGCAACACGCTTGAGCCGCTCAGCAAGGATCAACCAGGCAACGCCTTGGTTGCGGCAGCGCTGGCCGTGGATTACGCCATACTCGACGAGAAGAGCTCAGCTCTCAACGAAGCGCAGCGCGCAATCACGCTTGTGCCGAGTAGCAAAGATGGACTTTCCGGACCCGGGTACGAAGAGAACCTGGCGCTAGTTGAGATGATTATTGGCGAGAATAGTCGTGCGATCTCAACTCTCACGCGGTTGTTACAAACGCCGTATGGTGGCTGGCTTTATAACCCAGCGCCCATCACGCCGGAACTTTTAAAACTCGATCCAATCTGGGACCCTTTACGTGCGGATCCTGCCTTTCAAAAACTCTGCGAGGAAAAGCAGCCGTGAACCCGCTCGAGAACGACGCTCTCATTGGTTCTGTTTCGATTGAGATTGCGGCCCGAGTGGCGGCGCAGATTCGACAATATAGCGTCGCCCATCGCCGCAGTAAACATCGACCACCCAACGACAGCCGTGCTGTGTGACAGCGCTGCAATAGCCCCAGGTCCAGCCCGCAGCGCTGAGCTTGCCGGCGATGATTTCCCAGCACCTTACCAAGGTAACATTTCGGCATAACCCACCATACGCCTGATGAAGTTAGAGTTACTGCAAGTTGAAAACATCGACCCGGGGCTATGCCAGTCATGTTGCCAGAGCCGGTAATGATTGCTGTGTAAGCACCAGCAGGCAGTGAAGCAACGATGGCCGATTCCCGGTCATCGGTTGGGGCAAGGGCGGTGGCTTGGATCAACGCTTGCTGGGTGTCTTTCCAGTTATTGTTAGATGCAATAACAGCGCCGCTGGAGTTAAACAGGCGGAGTACCGGATCTTGCAGCGTGCCGGCGACGCCAGCAGCGGTCGTCGAGGGTCCGGCGGCGCGGATCAGCACCTTGCCACTTAGCAATCCATTTCCACCCACAATGAACCCGCCAATTAGGACAGCGTCACCGGTCCCGACAAAGCCGCGAGTACTAATGTTGAGAAGCGCATGAGGCATTGGTTCAATGGCCAGACCGAAAGGGCCGAGGTCCATAAAGCCGATAAATTCGGTGGACGTCCCATTGGAATTGTATCTAACAATGCGTTTTCCGAAATACTCCGCCTCCCACAAATTACCTGAGCTATCAAAGGCAATGGCATTAGGGCCATCTAGCCCCGGGACGAAGGTGCTCTGGGCGCCTTCGGGAGTGATTTTGAAAATGCTTCCGCTAACAAATTCCGCGACAAACAAGTTCCCCGCCTTAACTGCCTCGCTAGGATTCGAACCTAGACAAAGAGATCCAGAATCTCTGGTGCTACCATTACACCACGAGGCAATTTGGGCCCGAAAGTAAGCCTCAAAATCCGCTTGTTTCAAGCGGGCCGCAAAATAACCGGCTAGCGGAGAATCAGCTCACTGCCTTCCTGGGCCGCTTCGACCGTGATCGACTTGCCGCTTTGCGCGAGTTGCATTCGCGCCTTTTCCACCATTCGATCGACCATGGCGTCATCGTGATTCGGATCATGATGAAAGAGAATGAGTCGCTTGGCATCGGCCTCTGCCGCCAGCGAAACGACGCTGCTGATCGAACCATGTCCCCAGCCGACATGCGCTTGATATTCCTCGTCAGTGTATTGCGCGTCGAGGATCAGGACATCGGTGTCGCGTAAGAATTCGGCCAGATCGGTGCGCTCATCCCGCGCTGATTTAAACTGACGAACACCGTTATTTTCGATTCCCCGATTGCGCATTTGCTGCTCGAGCTGTTCAAACGGTTCATTATCCGGCAAGAACGCAACCGATCCGGCACTTGTATAAACGCGATATCCCGCGCAAACCCCTGGATGGTTTAGGAACTTTGAACGGACACGCACTCTGCCAATCTCAAATTCCATCTCCTTCAGCTCTTCAATCGCGATCTTGCCCGGCAGCGCGGAAAGACTGACTGGAAAGAAGGGGGTTGCCATTTGATCGGCCAGAATTTCGCCGAGTCGCGTGCGGGTACCGTCGTAGCCAAAGACCCGAATCTGGTTTTTGTGGCTATAAGCCGGTAAGAAAAAAGGAAGCCCTTGGATGTGATCCCAATGGGTGTGGGTAATGAGGAGAGCCAGCTTGATCGGCTCCGACCCAAACTCATGTTGAAGCGATTGACCCAGCAGACGAATCCCCGAGCCGGCATCGAGCACAATGATCTCGCCGTCAGCTCGAATTTCGACACAACTGGTATTCCCGCCGTAACGAACCGTCGTCGGTCCAGGAGTTGGGATCGAGCCGCGGACGCCCCAGAACTTGATGCGAGCAGTGGACGCGAGCGAATCGCTCATTGGAAATTCGGGCGAGTCTGCCACGCAAATCCAATGTTACCAAGCGTTTTCCGAGAAGAGATTGTGCACATGCGCGACAGTTGCACCAAACCGCATGCCATTCTTCCAATTATTGGCGAGAATGCCCTGTGGCGGCCTGAAATCGCCGTCGGAAACGAGACCAAATCGAGCAATCACCTTTATAGGAACAAGCTGGGTAATTGAATCGGGGTAGCAAAGCCGAAGAGACGGCCTAGAGCAGGGTCGATCCGAACGCGCCCGGCCCGCCTTTCTTCCACCGCAGTTCCGGATTGAGATTGATCTCATCCGGCCGCAGGTCGAAGCCGACCGAGCGCAGCAAATAAGCGACACCTTCACGGCTTTCCATCGTTTCCTTCAGGCTGCGAGCAAACAGTTCGATGTATTCCTTGTAAGAATCGAGCGCCAGTTTGCCTTCGGAGAAGTGTTCGGCCAACGCTTCGTCATGGTAATCGATCAAATCGATCAGGGCACGACGCAGATCCATGCGAACCTTGGGATCAATGACAATCTTGAACGGCGTGGCGCTCGCGTCCGGCTTGGCCAACGCCTTTTGCAGGACCGGCGTATGCGTGGAAGAGACGATTTGAAAATCGCGCGGCTCGATTGCCATACGTATACTCTACGCGCGAAGCTCTGCGATTAAAAGAAAATCGGAATGATCAGGATCGCGACGATGTTCACGACTTTGATCATCGGATTGATCGCCGGACCGGCGGTGTCTTTGTAGGGATCGCCCACAGTATCGCCAGTGACGGAGGCGGCGTGCGCGGGCGAGCCCTTGCCACCGAAATGTCCTTCTTCGATAAACTTCTTGGCATTGTCCCACGCGCCGCCGCCTGAGGTCATCGCAATCGCGATGAATAACCCGGTAACGATGGTTCCCACGAGCAGGCCGCCGAGAACGACCGGTCCAAGTGGTTTGATTACGGCGACCAAAATCACAAAAACTACCGGCAAAAGGGCGGGCACGATCATCTCGCGCAGGGCCGCCTTGGTCACGATATCGACGGTCGTGCCGTAATCAGGGGTATCTTCCCCGCGAAGAATTCCCGGTTTAGCTTTCAATTGCCTTCGCACCTCCCGCACGACCGCCCCCGCTGCTTTGCCTACTGCATCCATGCTAAAGGCAGTGAAAATGAATGGAAGCAATCCGCCGATGAAAAGGCCGATGATGACCTTAGGTTCCGTTAGCGAAAATTGGAAATCGAAGTGCTGTCCGTTGCGCGTCAGGTGCACTTTAAGTTCTTCCACATAGGAGCCGAATAAGACCAAGGCGGCCAGACCGGCAGAAGCGATGGCATAGCCTTTTGTCACTGCTTTCATGGTGTTGCCAACGGCATCAAGTTCGTCGGTCACCGCACGTACTTGCTTCGGCAACTTGCTCATCACCGCGATCCCGCCGGCGTTGTCGGTGATCGGCCCAAACGCATCCAACGAGATGATAATTCCGGCCATGGACAGCATCGACATCACCGCAACGGCGATTCCATAGAGGCCGGCGAAATGAAAACTGAGCAAGATAGCGATTCCAATAAAGCCCACCGGTAATGCGGTTGCATGCTGTCCGACGGCGAGGCCGGCAATAATGTTCGTGGCGTGCCCGGTCTCGGAAGCCCGCGCGATTTTTTGTACCGGCCGATAATGGGTCGAAGTGTAGTAATTCGTAATGACAAC
>QHNU01000181.1:0-285 GCA_003218525.1 Verrucomicrobiota bacterium | reverse complement strand
TGGAGAACGCAAAACGCCCGCGATTATCACACCGTTTGGAAAAAGCCGATGAGTGGCAGGCCAGAATAGGATCGCCGACACGAGGGCACTCATGCCAACCGCGCCCATGAGCACGCCGGCCGGTTTACCGCCGCCGAAATTGACAAACAAAATCCCGCAAATGGCGCCGAGAACGGAGATTCCGCCGAGGACAAAAGGGTAAACGATCGCGGCTGGCGCGTTTGCTACGGTAAGGGCACCGACGAGAATCGCTCCGATCAAACTGACGGCGTAAGTCTCGAAAAC
>QHNU01000180.1 GCA_003218525.1 Verrucomicrobiota bacterium | reverse complement strand
GGTTAAAATGGCGGCAGCAAGTGGCCACTCATATCTCTCGATCGGTCGACGCGAGAGGCGGGCGTCGATTTCGCCTGCCTGCAATTTCGCCAGTCCCTGCTCGTAGAGCTGGCGCATGGTTTGCGGGCCATTTTCGAGATGAAAATAGCTGCCACCCGTTGCTTGCGCGATCTCTCGCAGACGGTTCTCATCCAGCCGTGACTTCACAACCTGGCCCTTGGCGTCTTTGACAAACGCGCTTCCATTTTCGCTTTCGATTGGAATAAGTGAGCCCTGTGCCGTTCCGACGCCGATCGTGAAAATGCGGATCCCGGCGTCGGCGGCGTTTTTCGCCTCTTTCACCGCGTTGCCACTTAACTCCTCGCCGTCGGTGAAAATGATAAGGGCGCGATTGCCGGTGGCAGTTTTGCCAAACGTCTGCACGGCCAACACGATCGCTTCGCTAATGTTCGTGCCGCCTTCCGGGATTGTCTTAGTGTCGAGATCGTTAATTGATTCAACCGCTGCATCGTAATCAATCGTCAGCGGCGCTTGTAGAAATGCTCGGCCGGCAAACGCAATTAAGCCGACACGATCTCCAGTGAGATCGTTAATCAAGTCTTGCGTCGCCAGCTTGACGCGGGCGAGTCGATTAGGCGGAACGTCATTCGAAAGCATGCTTCGCGAGGTGTCTACCGCGAGCAGGAGATCAAGACCTCGCCGTTTCACGTCCTCGTAGGCGTACCCCCAGCGGGGCTTGGCCAGTGCGATGATTGCGCAGGCGATCGATAAGAGCACGCAAACGAAGCGAAGAACGCGGCGAGTACGATCCACGTTTCCGGCAAGCTCCGGTAGGAGGCGCGGCGCGATAAATTCGCGCAAGATCGTGGTTCGGCGCCGCTCCGCACGCACGTAGATCGCGATCAGCACCGGCAAAATCGCGAATGCCCAAAACCACTCCGGTGCACCAAACGTCATGACGTGAATCGCGACCTCCGAGCGCGATGTTCAGCAATTTTCTGAGCGCGAGAATGATCAGCGCAGAGTGCGATCGACCGCAAAATAGAAGTATTCACGGCAAGCGTTTCCAAAGCGTCTGGCCGAGAATGAACTGGCCGATAAGCAAGCCGCATCCGGCCGCGATGCATTCGGGAAATAGATCGCGATACTGCTGATATTTGCGCAAGCTGACCTTGGTTTTCTCGAGCTTGTCGATGTCGGCATAAATCGTCTCGAGCGATTTCGTGTCGGTGGCGCGATAAAATTTGCCGTCAGCAATCCGCGCGATCTCCCGCAGCCCGGCTTCGTTAAATGATACGTGTGCGTTTTGATAGAGAATGTTGCCGACTGCATCGGTGACTGGGTTGCCAGTGCGCTGATCGAAGACCGGATATGGTGCCATGCCGTTGGTTCCGATGCCGATAGCATAAAGTTTGATCCGCAACGCCTTCAGCGCCTCCGCCGCGGTGTTAGGCGGAATCTTTCCGGCATTGTTGTCGCCGTCGGTCAGGAGAACGACGGCGCGGCTTTTTGAATGTTTATCGTTGAGCCGATTGCCGGCAGCGGCCATAGCCGAACCAATCGCAGTGTTTCCTTCAACCAGTCCGATGCGCACCCGATCGAGATTCTGCAGCAACCAGTCGTGATCGAGCGTCATCGGACTGACGACGTAGGGCTGAGTACCAAAAGCGACGATACCAATCCGGTCGTTTGGTCTTCCGGCAATGAATTTGCGCGTGACTTCTCGTACCGCGTCGAGGCGAGTCGCCTCTTCGCCGCCGATGGTGAAGTCTTTCGTCAACATGGAGCCAGAAACATCGAGCACGAGCATGATGTCGATTCCGCTCGCTTCCATCTGGGTGAGGCTTTTTCCGAGCTGCGGCCGGGCGATGGCAATAATGAAAGCGGCGAGCGCGAGCCAAACCAGAGTGCGAAGGAGTCGCCCAGCCCGACTGGCGCTGCTTTTTCCGATCGCACGGAACGGAGAAGTTGCTGAAAAGATGACTGCTGCCTTTGGTCCAATTTTCCCGCGCAATAACGCAAGGGCCGGAATCAACAATAGGAAGAGCAGCAGCCAGGGACGCTCGAAGCTGAGCGTCTGGCCATTCAGCCATTCATGCGGGAACAAGCACTCCTCCTTTCACAAAGCGGCGCGCTTCATCCAATAAGAGGCGACTCTCTTCGGTCGTGGCCTCATAGCGGGCAAATTTAATGAGATCGCAGCGGTTCAAAAAATCGGCCAGTAACGCCTTTTCATCTTCGCTGAATTTTGGAGCCGATCCGATTGCGTTCAGGAACTCGACCGAAGTTTGACGCGTCATCGGCATGTCAAATTGGTCGACGACATAGCGCCGTAAAATGTCGGACACGTGAATGCTGAATTGGTACGGGGGCGTGTTTTCGATCGTCGCTTCGATTGTGTCAAGCGCATCAAGAGCGCGATCGCGTGGCGATCGCGCCGGCTGTTCTTTTCGAAAAAATTTCCGTGCGTACCAAATTCCTAATCCCGCCAGCGACAGCGTGAGGGCGCTGGCCACGAAAATCACCCATGCGGGGATAAGCGAGTAATCGAGCGGCGGTACGATGTCGTGAAATTCCTGCGCGAGTGTAGCCATGGTCATCGAATCATCATTCGCCGCTCCCGGTTCTTAAAAAAGGAGCGAAGCGCCGGCAAATAATCATCACCAGTCCGGAGATCGATCCGATCGATTTTGTTTCGCCGTAGCACGCGTGCCAGTTCCGCTTGTTGTGTCTCCGCCACCGAGGCAAAACGGGAGCGGACGTCGCGGTCGGCGGTATTGATTTCGATTTGTTCGCCGGTCTCAGCATCTTCCAGAGTGATAATGCCAATATTTGGCAAAACGCGTTCACGTTCATCTCGAATCCTGAGCGCGATCAAATCGTGTCGCTTCGCTGTAACCGCGAGCTCGCGTGAAAAATCGCCGGCCTGAAAATCGGAAATCAGGAAAACAACAGCTCGCCGCGTGATGATCCGATTAAAGTGATCAAGGGCGGCGGCCGCGTTCGTGCCGCGCCCGGCCGGCTCGAAAAATAAAATCTCGCGGATGATGCGCAGCGTATGCGATCGACCTTTCTTCGGCGGAATAAAAAGCTCGAGTCGATCGCTAAAAAGGAGAAGCCCCACCTTGTCGTTGTTCCGGATCGCGCTGAATGCCAGCAGACAGGCGACTTCGGCGGCGAGTTCACGCTTGGATTGTGCGGCGCTGCCGAAATTCCCGGATGCGCTCACGTCCACGATCAACATCACGGTCAACTCGCGTTCCTCGGTGAACTTCTTAACGAAGGGGCTACCGAGCCGCGCCGTCACGTTCCAGTCGATGGCGCGAATCTCGTCACCCGGCTGATATTCGCGTACATCCTCAAAATTCATTCCCCTTCCCTTGAAAACGCTGTGATAATCGCCGGCGAATGCGGTATCGACCAAGGCGCGGGTCTTGATCTCCAGGCCACGGATCTTTCGCAGAATTTCTTCCGCGCGCTCTTCCTTGGTCGCCATCGCCCGCTTACGGAACTGGTAATCCAGCAAAAACGCGTTCGACGATCGTCTCGCTCGTGATCGATTCCGCTTCCGCTTCGTAGCTGACAATGATTCGATGTCGCAAGACATCCGGGCCAATGCTCTTGATGTCCTGGGGCGTGACATAACCGCGCCCATTAAGAAAGGCGTGGGCGCGGGCACCGAGCGCGAGATAGATCGTGGCGCGAGGCGAGGCCCCGTAGCGAACGAGGCCTTCCAGTTTCAAATTGTACTTGGCCGGCTCTCGCGTCGCCCAAACAATATCGACGATGTAATCCTTCACCCGATCGTCGATGTAGATGTTGTTCACGAGTTCGCGCGCGGCGATGATTTGCTGAGGATCAACCACGCCAGAAACCGTGAGATCAGGTGAGGAAGTCGCCATCAAATCCAGGATCCGGCGTTCCTCGGTTTTCTGCGGATAACCGACGCTCAATTTAAACATGAAGCGGTCGAGTTGCGCTTCCGGAAGCTGATAAGTGCCCTCTTGTTCCAACGGATTTTGCGTGGCCAGAACCAGAAAGGGATCGGGCAGTGGATATGTTTTTTCGCCGATTGTAACCTGGCGTTCCTGCATTGCTTCGAGCAGGGCGCTTTGGACCTTGGCCGGTGCTCGGTTGATTTCATCCGCCAGGATCAGATTCGAAAAAATCGGGCCGAATTTCGTCGTGAATTCCCCATCACGTGGATTGTAAATGAGGGTGCCGATCAAATCGGCCGGTAAAAGGTCGGGCGTGAATTGCAGGCGCTGAAATCCTGTCCGGATACATGCCGCAATCGTTTTAACGGTAAGCGTTTTTGCCAGACCAGGAACGCCTTCGAGCAGAACATGACCATTTGCGAGAAGACCGAGCATGAGCCGATCAACCAGATAACGCTGGCCCACGACCACGTGCGCGACCTGCTCTCGTAAAGGTACGATCCAGCGGCCGAGTTCCTTGACCTCCTCAGAAATTTCCTGGGTGGATTTCATTCGTGCTTGTGAGACAGAATGTGCCCGCCGAATGTTCGATCAAACTGCTCCTGGAATCCGGGGAAAGGGGGGCCGCTCACTGGCCTTCGGTGCGAGCGCGAAATTTTAGCAGGACGGGCAAGCCAATATAAGGTTCCGCCTCCCGGATTTTGGATTCGAGAAAACGCGCAAAAGGATCGCCGACTAAGCCCGGAGCGTTGACGAATAAGACGAACTCCGGTGGCGGTATCGGGCGTTGTCCCTCATCGGGCGCTTGCGTTGCGTAAAATAATTTCAACCGTTTACCGCCTCGCATCGCAGGTGGGTTCGAGGCGATGGCGGCGTGCAGTAAACGGTTCAATTTTCCGGTGCCAATGTGCGCCTGCGCACCTCGGCGGACGCGTTCGATCATTTTGAAAATCCGATCGGCATACTCTCCGGTAAGAGCGCTTGTGACGAGCACGGGCGCATAGTCGATAAAAAAAAGCTCTGCGCGCGCGGACCCGATCAGCTCCTCCATGGCGCCACGCTGGTTCCGCGACGGGCGCACCAAATCCCATTTATTGAGCAGAATAATGCAAGGCTTCCGGGCTTTTTGAATCAATCCCGCGATCCGCCGATCCTGCCGTTTTACTCCCTCAGCGGTATCGACGATGAGAACGCAGATATCTGCCCGGTCGATTGTTTTTTCGGCGCGCATCACCGAGAAAACCTCGACGGAACTAGAGTGTTTGCTGCGTGCGCGAATGCCGGCAGTGTCGATGAAAACATAATGCCGGCCTTCGCGTTCATATTGAATATCGACGGAGTCGCGCGTCGTTCCCGGTAATTCGCTCACGATGCTTCGTCGATTTCCTACCAGCGCGTTGATCAACGAAGGTTTGCCCGCATTGGGACGGCCAACAATCGCGACTTTGAAAGCATCGGCGATTCTGTATTCAGCCGTCTCCGACCCATTGGGCAGTAAACGTCCGATCTCTGAAAGTAACTCCCTGATATTGGTGCCGTGCGCGGCACTGATCGAGAACGCCTTGTCAAACCCAAGCTGGGCGAACTCGTCCGAGTATGGCTCGTGCGTAGAATGATCCACCTTATTAACAACGAGCAAGACCGGTTTGCGTTGGCGGCGAACGAACCGGGCCAGATCACTATCAATTGGGTTCAAACCCTCCTGGGCATCGACGACAAAGAGAACTAAATCGCTGTCCTTCATCGCGCGTTCGGCCGATGCACGCACTTGATCAGTCAATTCCGTCTCACCGCCACCGATAATTCCACCCGTATCCCAAAGCGTGAATTTCTTGCCGCCGGCTTCGGCTTCCGTCGAGATGCGGTCCCGGGTGATACCGGGTTCGCCGTGGACAATCGCAATTCGGCGTCGCGCGATCCGATTAAAGAGCGCCGATTTTCCAACATTCGGTCGGCCAATAATCGCGACGTTGGGGCCGGTGTTCATCCGCGCGCCGGCGAATCAGCGGGCGTTGGCGTGGCCTTCGGCCTGAAGCTGGCGCACGCCTTCGAGTACATAAACAATGCCGGAGATCAGGGTGAATAAACCCGCGGCGGCGACAACCCAGATCAGAGGCAACCATTGCAGCTGCAACATCACCCATGCGATCGCGATCATTTGCAGGACGGTTGCCACTTTGCCGGTCCAGTTTGGCTTCACCGTCACATGACCGACTAAGAAATAGAGAACGGCCGTTCCGACGAGGATAACGGCATCACGTGAAATCACGAGGACCGGAAACCAGGCCGGAAAACGACCATACTCCGGATCGACTTTGCTCCAGTTGCTGATGCTTAGGGTAATGATGCCGCTGAGGAGCAAACCCTTATCGGCAATAGGGTCGAGGATAACCCCTAGAGAACTGCGTTGATTATAGCGGCGGGCGACATAACCATCGAGACCATCACTGATAGACGCGACCAGGAAAATCAGAATCGCAACCAAGCGCTGCCATTCGAGGGGAGCTCCGCGCTCAATGCTTTGGCCATAATAAATCGCCATCGTCACAAAAGCCGGAATCATGAGAATCCGAACCAGGGTGATTTTATTGGCGGTCGTCATGAACGCGGACTGACGACAAAAGGTGAGAGGCTGCCTGGGCAGTTGCAAGGCCATTCCGAGCCACACAGACGATGCTGGTCCGTTCCCGTCCTCGGATGGACTGGTCTTGTGGCCCGCTCAGATCGAGGGACCTCGCAAACCCAGGTATCTTGACGCTTCACCTGAGCATGAGCGCCTGGGAGGTCCCTCGCATTGCTTGGGACGATGGCGGGAGAAGCTAAGTTTCGAGCTCAGCACCTGCCATCTGAGCCTGCCTCGCGTGGCGTCCTTCCGCGAATTCCTCAATCATCTTTTTGTTGAATGCCGGGATGTCGTCGGGCTTGCGGCTGGAAACGAGGCCGTTATCGACAATCACTTCCTGATCGACCCAATTAGCGCCCGCATTGCGCATATCGACTTTGATCGCCGGCCACGAGGTCATCTTTCTTCCACGCACCAAATTTGCGCTGATCAGGACTTGTGGTCCGTGGCAAATCGCCGCGACTGGTTTTCCTGCCTCGAAGAAATGACGCGAAAAATCGAGCGCCTCTTCGGTGGAACGCATCGCATCCGGGTTGTATAAGCCGCCCGGAATCATCAGCGCATCGAACTCTTCCGGTTGCGCCTCATCCAGAGTGAGATCGACGTCGAATTTGTCTCCCATTTCCATGTGGTTCATTCCCTGAATCTTTCCCCTTTTCAGGGAGACAATCTTCGTTTCTGCGCCGGCATCATCCAATGCCTGCCGCGGCTTTGTCATCTCGACTTGTTCAAATCCATCGGCGACGAGAATCGCCACTTTTTTGCCATCGAGTTTGCCCATAAATTTCCTTTCGTTGAGTTGCGGTCGCTCCGGCTGATCGCCGTCGCATAAGAATTTCGCTCGCGCAGCGGCGCGCGGACGTAATTGGCGAAAACCCTTGGTCTGCGCAGCTGAGCACGTAAAATGCGCTCTCCGGCCGATGTGGCGAAATGGCAGACGCAACGGACTTAAAATCCGTTCTCGCTAACGCGAGGTATGGGTTCGAATCCCATCATCGGCACCATCGGAACGTTTTTTTTCGAGAGGAAACGTTGGAGCAGATTAAATCGATCGAACCGGTTGGACGGTTTCTTCATCGGCTCAGCATTCTTGCGGGGATGTCAGTGTCCCGATCGGTAGTTGATGCGGCGTTGCCGTACGGCTGAATTTCGCCGCGCCTGATGACTGCAACTGCATCGGCAACGGAGTCGAACATTGCCACAGTATTTCCCAGCTGCACAGCCTCGAAAATGGGTTTCAACCCTTCATTCACTCCACAAAGGCACAACACCCCTCCCTGCCGACCAGCGTCACGATGATATTCTACCAGCGTGGCGATCGCGCTGGAGTCGATATCGTAGACTTCGGTCAGATCGAGAATAAGCGCTTTGCATCGCGCTGCGATTTTTCGCCTGAACGCCGCGCGTAGAATTGGCACATAGCGAATATCTATTTCGCAGGAGAGACCAAGAATTTCGACACCGCACTCCGTTCTTTTACCGCCAAACATCAGACCAGCGGTTTTAGATCTTCGTCGTAGATATTTTCAATGACATTTCAATTTTCGTCGCAAATACCCGATTACGCGTGTTACTGCCCATAATATCTAGGGCCCGCAGAAATCGGGCAAAATGCCCTCAGCTTCGAAAGCCTGTTCCTTTTACCAGCACGGGATCCCGTGACGGACGAGCCTGTCTGACCCGCGTGCTCATCCCATTGCCTCTCCTGTCGGGAATTAATGAGAACTTTTGGTGGCGGCGCTGCCAAGGTCGGTGCCGGTGGCGGGACTTTGGGCGATTGCAGCCGTGATTTTGGAATCCAAAGGCGAAGGGATAAACGGTACATCGAGCGCGCTCGCGTGCTGCGCATCGCGAAGGATGCGAACGTGGGCGGTTCGCGCGTTCGCCGCGGTTTCGTTCGCGACGACTCCACCGGAATTATAGTTTTTCTCGAAGAAGATCGAGTTTGGTGAGGTCACGACAAGCCGCAGCCGGCTTCCCTTGGCGATCCGCCGTGCCACGAATAGCCCCGGTGCAAAATCGCATCGCACAATTTCCCCGGGCTTAACCAATTTCTCCTCTCGTGGCGATTCGCGATATCGCAGCCGTCGCACATCGCTCCAGAGCGCGATGCTGGTGCCGTCCGGCAAAATTTCGTAAAGATCGGCGCTGAGATCGGTATCAGGCACATCCAGTGAAAGCCAGAGAGTGAGCTTTGGACAGCCGATCAGGGCGGTGTCGGCCGTTGTCGGTTCGCTGTGATAAACAAGTCCGTCATTGCCGATACTCAGAGCGAAATGTTGATCGACCCCGGCCGTTTTCTCGCTGCTCTCGCTATCCACCTGCTCCCCGCGGCGCAGATCTACTGGATCGTAGACGTAATCATCCGCGCCTGGTGGCGGCGGTTTTTCTGTCAGGGCGCCGGAGCGAAAGACTCCATGCGCGCCTGTGTTTGTCCCATCGAGAAAGAGCAATCGATGGTTTGCCGTTAACTTCTCCAGGTCGCTCGCGTATCGCCATTCGCCATTTGCTCCGCTGTTACCTGCTGCCATTAAATAATAACTAACACGGTCCTTCAGGAAGTCCGGCTTGGCGCCGCTTTTCAACGTCCAATCGTACCATTGACGGTGCAGATCGTTGAGATCGAGCATGCTCGCACCGCCGGGTTTGACGCCGCCAACCTCATCGGTCGGCGTCCGCGTGCCGGCGTGATCCCATGGTCCGACGAGAAGGAAATGTTTCGCGCGCACCTCCGGGGATGCATTGGCCAGATGATCGCGATAAAAAGTGAGCGCGCCAAGTTCGTCACCGTCGTATTGGCCAGTGATGGTGAGAATCGGAAGCGTTATTTTTGCGAACTGCTCCCGGGTCGGCACCATGGCCTCGTAGTAGGCGTCCATCATTGGGTGGTTAACAACCCGTTGAAAATTCACCGATGGATTTCCAATAAAACTGTCGAGCGCTTTGAACGGGATGTGTTGGCGGTAAGCGTCCAAAAATTTAGCACGCCAAAATTTTGAATCCGCAAACAAGTGTTCTTGACCGGCGTGGCCGCTGGTCAGCGTGAACCACTGCACATCGTAGGAAATGCCAACGTTGTTGGTAGAAGGAAAATCGAGACCGGGATGGGCACTCGCCACCGGCACGATCGTTGTCAGATGTGGCGGTAACTCCTTTGCCGTTGTCCATTGATCGAATCCGGCGTAAGAGCCGCCCCACATCGTGACTTTACCGTCGCAATAGGGTTGCGTGGCGAACCATTCGACCACGTCATGTCCGTCGCGTGCTTCATTGGCAAAGGGTTCAAATTCGCCACCGGAATTTCCACGCCCGCGGACGTCAACGAGTGCAAATGCGTAACCATGAGATGCAAAATAGGCTGCGCGCGCGTGGTAGCTGTCAGAGATGTACGGCGTCAGGGTAAAAATGACCGGAGTTCGTGGAAGACTGCTTCGATGTGGGCAGGTAGAGCGTTGCGTTTAGCTCCACCTTGTCCCGCATTGGAATCTTGACGCCCCAGCGCAGATCATAATCAGCGGGCGGGGCTGAAGGACTTGGCGCTGCGATCGGCTGGGGAGTAGGGGATGACGTTTGCGAGTTTCTCGTCTGTGAGATGATGACAAATGAGAGAGTGCTAATCTGAATCGAAAAGATGAGGCTCCACTGACGAGTTTTAATTGCCATGGTGGCTAATCGAATCGGAACCGGGACGCGAACACAAGTCGCGGCTGCACCGGCACCATTGACAACATGTCGCGTGTCGCAAGGCTGCAAGGGATGTCACCCGACACCATGGACGAGCGGATGCGATCCGCAGGAATCGATCCGGGCGATCTGATCGAATCTTTCGCCCGCGCTTCCGGTCCCGGCGGGCAGCATGTGAATAAAGTCTCTACTGCGGTCACGCTATTGCATCGGCCAAGCGGAATTAGCGTAACGGTGCAGGACGCGCGCTCGCAAAGCATGAACCGCCGCGTTGCCCGGAGGCGGTTGATTGAGGCGATCGAAAAAAAGCGAAATGCCGAGCGTACGGCTAAGCGCGCGTTACGGGAACGTGAGCGCCGCCGAAAATCGCCAAGGCCGGCCAAGTTGAAAGCACGCATTTTGGAATCGAAACGCAAGCGCTCGGAATTAAAGCGGCAGCGCGGCCGAATTGGGGAATGAAGCAGCTCAATATCGGCATTATTGGCGTGGGCTGGCCGGGGCAGCAGCATGCAAAGGCCATCGCTGCGCTCCCCAATACGCGGCTCCATTCCTGCGCAGATAACGATCCTGACCGTCTGAATACTTTCGTGAAAGAGCACCAGCCCGGCGTCGCATTTATCGACTACCACGATTTATTGCACGATCCCGAGTTGGAGGCAGCGATCGTTTGCTTGCCGAATTTTTTGCATTTCCCGGCATCGCTCACCGCCTTGGAAGAAGGCAAGCACGTCCTTTGCGAAAAGCCGCCTACCATGAACGCCGCTGAAATGAAAGTGCTGCGGGATGAAGCCGCAAAACGGAGCCTAATCTATTTCTTCGGTAGGCAATTTCGATTTACGCCCGCGATTCGCACGGCGCACGAGATTATCACCGAAGGAAGACTTGGCCGAATTTATCGTGCGCGAGCGACTTGGGTGCGTTCCCGCGGAATTCCAGGTGGCATCGGCTCCTGGTTTACGGATAAGAAATGTTCTGGCGGCGGCGCCTTGATCGATATTGGCGTGCATGCCCTCGACACTGCCTGGTATCTGATGGGAACACCTCGGCCGACGTCGATTACCGCGAAGGTCTTCCGTAATTTCGCGCACTTTGTCAGCGTACCAATTTTTGATGTGGAGGATGAAGCGCACGCGTTCATCCGCTTTGCCAACGACACCTTTGTCGAGTTGGAAACGAGCTGGGCGGCGAATCTGACCGACGACACTCCGGTAGGGCCCGAGTGGGTCGGGCGGGAGTCGAACAACGCCGTGCTCTTTGGAACGAAAGGAACGCTACGAGTCAAACCGCTTACTCTGTTCGAAGACCAAAACGGGAAACTGGTGACGGTGCCGCTCGAGCCGCGCTATTCTGATAACAGTTTTGAGATGCAGCTTCAGAATTTTGCCCATGCCGTCCGCGGTGAAAGGCCCGCCATAAACGATGCCGAGCAGGCATTTGAATTGATGGAAATGATTGACGGAATTTACGCGTCAAACGAACTCGGACGCGAGGTCCCAATTCCATAACAGCAGAATTTTTTCGCGAGAAATACATCTGGCCGGGGCACTTGCGCCGAATTGTCAGCAAAGCCATTCAACTATGAAAACACTTATTCTTCTGATTCCGGCTGCGGTGATGGCTGCCTTAACCTCCTGCACCACGGTCGAAACGCCCCCGCCAACGACGGCCACCACTACCACACACGAGACCACAACGGTCGCCCGGCCGTCAACGGCGACACAGACGACGACCACGCATACCGGCGGCTACTAATTGCTCGGGTTTGCTGCGAGGAGCGCGCGCTTCCGTGGCGCGCGCTCTTTTCTTATCCGACCGGCGCTTCGACTTCTGCTTCGGCTTCTTCGGCTTGGCTGACCACAGGGGCGATGGCTTGCAGTTTTTCGCCTTCTCGCAAAGTCAGCAATTTTACTCCCATGGCATTACGGCCGGTCTCGCGGATTTCTTTCACCCGCGTGCGTACCATCTGGCCTTTGGTCGTGATCAGCATGAGTTCGTCTTTGTCGGTCACACTTAGAGCGCCCACGACATTACCAGTTCGATCCCCGGTTTTCATGGTGATGATGCCTTTGCCCCCGCGCGACTGCTTGCGATAATCATCAAACGGCGTGCGTTTACCGATGCCGTTCTCGCCGGTAACGAGCAACATGGCATTCGGATTCACCACCGCGATTGCGACCACGTGATCGCCTTTAGCCGGCCGAATCCCCCAAACACCGACCGTATTTCGGCCTTGGTCACGCAACTGCTCTTCGTGAAAACGAAGACTCATGCCGCCCCTGGTGATCAGAACGAGTTCATCGTTCCCGCCGGTCAATTTGGCGTCGATCAGGCAATCATCCGGTTCAATTTGGATGGCGATGATGCCGCCTTTTCGCACATTCTGGTAATCTGACAGATTGGACTTTTTGACGATGCCCGAACGTGTGACGAAAACGATGTGCAAATTTTCGTCCCACGTTTTATCGACGGCGTTTGCACCGGTGCCGATTCGCTTTGATTGAATGCGAATGGTGGCGGCGATTTTTTCGTCACTACGCAACTCGAGAATGTTCACGATGGACCGGCCTTTTGCCGCGCGACCCATCTCGGGAATTTCGTAAACCTTTTCCACGTAAGCGCGACCGGATTCAGTGAAGAACATCAAGTAGTCGTGTGTGGTCGCAGCGAAAAGATGTTCCACAAAATCGCCTTCATCTTCTTGCGTTGCGCCTTCGCGCGTGGACATGCCAATGACGCCTTTACCACCGCGTCGTTGCGCACGGAAGGCGCTGACGGCGGTTCTTTTGATAAACCCGCCGTGGGTGATACTGATGATGCACCCTTCGTTCGCAATGAGATCTTCCATCGCGATGTCGCCTTCATCGGGCACGAGCTGGGTCAACCGCGGCGAGGCGTATTTATCGCGGATCTCCCGCAGTTCGCGTTTGATGATGGTGAAGACGCGCTGCTCTTTTGCGAGGATATCGCGCAAATCTTTGATCGTTTCGAGAAGTCCTTTGTATTCATTGACGACTTTATCGCGCTCAAGTCCTGTTAATTGATATAACCGGAGATCGAGAATCTGGTTGGCCTGGTGTTCGCTGAATGCGTAACGACCTTCAGTCAGGCGCGCTTCAGCACGGATCAGAATTCCAATCGATTCGACTTGGCGTCGTGTAAACTCAAACGCGAGCAGTTTCACGCGCGCTTCCTCCCGGTTATTCGATCCGCGAATAATCCGGAGGAACTCATCTAAATTTGCGAGCGCGATGAGGTAACCTTCGAGCGTCTCCGCGCGTTCTTCCGCTTTGCGTAATTCAAAGCGGGTCCGTCGCAACACAACTTCACGCCGATGTTCGATGTAAGCGGCATTCGCTTCCCTTAGGGAAAGGAGCTTGGGCCGGCCATGATCAATCGCGAGCATCGTCACCGCGAAGGACGATTCCATCGCCGTGTGCTTATAAAGGTTGTTGATAATGACCTTGGGATTGGCGTCCCGTTTCAGCTCGATGACCACGCGCGTGTTTTCGTCCGACTCGTCGCGAATGGCGGTGATGTCGGAGAGGACCTTGTCATTCACCAACTCGGCGATGCGCTCCACCAGAGTGGCGCGATTCACGTTGTAGGGAATTTCGGTGATCACGATCTGCTCTCGATTTCCCTTCAGCTCCTCGACGCCTGCTTTGCCGCGCACCTTCATACTGCCGCGGCCGGTCCCGAGGTACTGTCGAATCCCGGTAACACCAAGAATTGCACAACCGGTCGGGAAATCCGGCCCCTTCACATGCTCCATCAGCCCTTCGAGCGTGATTTCGGGATCGTCGATTTGAGCGCAAATTCCGTCGATCACTTCGCCCAGATTGTGCGGCGGAATGTTCGTCGCCATGCCCACCGCGATGCCAGTTCCGCCGTTGACCAGAAGATTCGGAAACGCGCTCGGAAAAACGGTCGGTTCGGTGCGGGTTTCGTCATAGTTGGGAACGAAATCGACCGTGTCCTTCTCCATGTCGGTCATGAGAGCGGCGCCGAGATGTGTCATGCGGGCCTCGGTGTAACGCATCGCCGCCGGCGGATCGCCTTCGACTGAACCGAAGTTGCCCTGCCCGTCGATAAGCCGTTCGCGCATCGCCCATGGCTGGGCCATATGGACGAGGGTAGGGTAAATCACGGCTTCGCCGTGTGGGTGATAATTACCACTGGTATCACCGCAAATTTTCGCGCATTTGCGATGCTGCCGACCGGGAAACAAGGAAAGATCGTGCATCGCGTAAAGGATGCGCCGCTGTGATGGCTTGAGGCCATCGCGCGCATCCGGCAGGGCGCGCGAGATAATAACCGACATTGAGTAGTCGAGGAAGGAGCGCGAGACTTCTTCCGCGACGTTGATCGGTTCTACTTTTTCGTTGGCGTTGTACATGAATTAGGCCACGGCAACAGTTGCTGAAGCTGCGATTCGGTAGCACCGTTCCCACTCATCCGAAATCGTGTCGCTTTGTTTCAGGGTAATCGGCTCACCGATTTTAGATCCGCGTTGAAGCGCAATACCGAGAAAATTTAGAACATTTCGCACAGTCCGTTCGTAGTAGCGGCTGAGTTGCTCGTACTCAATCGTCAGAGGAGCAGCAGGGAAATTCTCAAAGAAGCGGTCCCAGACAGCTTGTTCGATCTCGCCTTCGCGCAAGCATTGGTTAATCAGGTCCCGATCGAAGTGCGCTTCACCAACGGCATTTTTTCCGTCGGCCAATTTCCACACGCCGGTTTGCATGGCACGCGCCTTCGAGATTGCCTGGCGCAGCTTAT
This sequence comes from Verrucomicrobiota bacterium, assembly GCA_003218525.1. Taxonomy (GTDB): domain Bacteria; phylum Verrucomicrobiota; class Verrucomicrobiia; order Chthoniobacterales; family UBA10450; genus AV69. Next base: position 2,078 of record QHNU01000180.1, on the reverse strand, counting down.
CGCGACGGATGATTCGGATGAATTGCAGCCGTGGAAATGCGGAACGGAGCACTTCCAAATCGGTCGAATCGGCGCTGGCAAATTGTCGCGTTCCGCGCAGGCTTGCCAGGAAGGCTTCCAGCGACCAACCCATGAGCTTAAACCCGAACAAACCGTTCGACGTCGAGGTGGCATCAATGATACCGCGAACATAACTGGCATAATCCCTCGCCGGATCGAGGCCGTATTTGGCTCCGTAACCTGATTGAAAGAGCTCCGAAAAAAATTGCTTTGGCTGACCTGCGCGACCGGTTTCGCGCAGAGCATCGGTGAGCAGATTACTGCCGGATCTGGCCACGGCGCAGACAACGTAACAACGCCGAGGATGCCGGAGGTTGCGCAACAGACCGGCCATTATAATCAAACGTCGAGGTTGCGGACATTGAGGGCGTTGTCTTCAATGAATTGCCGGCGCGGTTCGACAATGTCGCCCATGAGAATTGTGAACATTTTGTCGGCATCAACCGCGTTATCTTCATTGAGGTCGACCTTGAGCAGCTTGCGCTTTTCCGGGTTCATGGTGGTCTCGAAGAGTTCTTTCGCGTTCATTTCGCCTAGGCCCTTAAAACGCTTGATCTGCACACCGCGGCGACCGATCTCCAAAATCTTTTGTAAAATCTCCGGAATAGAAAAGAGCGGATGCGAAACAGCACGGTCTCCTTCGCCTTCAATCAATTCAAAAATCGGGCGATCGCTGGCAGCATAGTGATCGACTTTCAAACCTTTTCGGGCCAGTTCCGCGATTAACTTCTGGATCGTAGTTGATTCATGCAGTTCGACCAATTTGCCGCGACGACGGGTAGCACCGTTCGTTTTCACCGGTCCGCTCGTCAGCGGCAATAGTTCCTGTCCCATCTCGGTGTCGAATAAATTAAGATCGAGATTCTCCTCATGAAATTCGCGGACCGCGTTTTCGTCATGAAAATAATGAACGGCCTCCTCATTGCCCTCGCGCACCTTCACCAGATAGTTCGGAAGCTTGCCGGATTTCTTGGCGCGCTCCGCCAGGAAGCTTTCGAAATCACCGCCGTGCCGCCGGATTGCTTCGCTCAACTTCGCCAGTCTTCCGAGCGACTCGAGAATATCTTTTAACTGTGCGGCCGTCACTTCCTTGTTATCGGCCAGATTTTTCAAGCGCACATCTTCGGCGCCGAGGGAAATTAGAATTTTATTCAATTGCACGTCGTCATCGACGTACTCTTCGCGCTTTTTGCGTTTGATTTGATAAAGGGGCGGTTGCGCAATGTAGATCCGGCCCGCCCGCACCAGCTCCGTCATCTGCCGGAAGAAAAAGGTGAGCAGCAGAGTGCGAATGTGCGAGCCGTCGACATCGGCATCGGTCATAATAATGATTCGGCCGTAGCGCAGCTTCGCGATATCAAAATTTCCTTCCTCCTTACCGTTGCCATCCTCCTTCGGCTTGCCGATTCCAGTGCCGATGGCAGTGATCATCGATTGAATTTCGTTGTTCTTTAAGAATTGATCGATCCGCGCTTTTTCGACGTTGATCAGCTTGCCCCGAATAGGGAGGATCGCTTGATATCGCCGATCACGGCCTTGCTTAGCCGAACCCCCTGCGGAGTCGCCCTCGACGATGTAAAGCTCGGTCAACTCCGGATCGCGTTCGCTGCAATCCGCCAGTTTACCTGGAAGTCCGCCTCCAGTCAGCGCGCCCTTACGAATGGTCTCCCGCGCTTTGCGCGCCGCTTCCCGGGCCCGAGCCGCCGTCAAAACTTTTTCAAAAATGCGGCGCGCAATCGGCGGATTTTGATCGAGGTAGGTCATTAATCCGTCGTAAACGACCGAGTTCACCACGCCATCGATCTCGGTGTTGACCAGCTTGACCTTGGTCTGGGATTCGAATCTGGGATTCGGCAGTTTAATGCTTAAGACGCAGACCAGACCCTCGCGCACGTCGTCACCCGAAATCGATGGATCCTTTTCTTTAACCAGAGCGTTCGAGCGCGCATATTGATTGATGGCCCGGGTCAGGGCAGTCCGAAATCCGGTCAGATGCGTGCCGCCGTCAGGATTCGGAA
>QHNU01000179.1 GCA_003218525.1 Verrucomicrobiota bacterium | reverse complement strand
ACGCCAACTCCCGCAGTCGTGTGGCCAAGCGCTCGAATTTGAATTCAGTGGTGATGGTGAAAATCGTCGGGTCGGGCAGAAAGGTGACAAGGGTGCCTGTGTTCTTTTTATTTTTGACCTCGCCGATGATGGCGAGCTTCTGAGTGGTTTTGCCCCGCTCGAAGGCCATGTGATAAACCTTGCCCTCGCGCGTGACTTCGACTTTGAACCAATCACTTAAGGCGTTTACGCATTTTGCGCCGACCCCATGCAAGCCTCCGGAATATTTGTATGCGCCCTGTCCAAATTTTCCGCCGGCATGCAAGTTTGTCAGCACCAGCTCCACCGCCGGCATCTTCCATTTCG
>QHNU01000178.1 GCA_003218525.1 Verrucomicrobiota bacterium | reverse complement strand
TTTGTGCGTAAGCGACATGCGAGTATCGGTCATCCGGTGGCGCACGGGCAGATCAATCTGGGCGCGCAATCCCGATAGTTCTTCCTCCAGCTGGAGAATGCGCTCTTGCAAGTCTTTCGGCTCCGATGCGGGATTGACCAGAGAGGTTGCGCCCATGTCTCTCGTCTTTTTCGTGTTAAGCGGCGCGGAACGTTTCGAGCCGTCCCGGTAAATGGCGATCGCTTTGAGCCCAAGTCGCCAGCCTTCGACATAAGTGCTCATGATCTCGTCGGCTGTCGCGTTCGCCGGCAAATTTACCGTTTTTGAGATGGCGCCGCTAAGGAAGGGCTGGGCCGCAGCCATCATTCGGAGATGGCCCAGATAATGGAGACTGCGCCGGCCGAGATGAGGACGAAAAGCGCAATCGAAGATCGGCAGGTGATCGGCACGGAGCGGGGTCGGATAGAGCCGATTCGCTTCGGCTTTGCCGGCAATAACGGCGGCATCGTCGGCACTCGGGCTCGCATCCTCAATGGTATCGAACAAATCGATGTGTTCGATCACGCCGGCGATTTCTTCCTCCACATATCCCAGATGTTTCAATGCGGGCCGGACCGTCTGGTTGACGATTTTCAACATGCCACCGCCAGCGAGCAGTTTGTATTTTACCAACGCGATATCGGGCTCGATTCCGGTCGTGTCGCAGTCCATCAGAAAGCTGATCGTGCCGGTGGGCGCGAGCACCGTTACTTGCGCATTGCGATAGCCGTAACGTTTACCGAGTTTCGCGGCCCGGTCCCAGGTTTGGGCCGCCTCACCTTTCAAATACAGAAACTCATCAATATCGGGGATGTCGGCGACAGCGGCGCGATGGAGCTCGATCACCTCGCGCATGGAATCGACATTGTCTTTCGCAAGCGGTTTGTTCACGCCGCTGCAGCGCGCATCGCGGTAACCAGGAAATGGCCCCATCGTTTTCGCCAGAAGCGCACTTTGTTCGTAGGCTTCCCCGGTCATGATTGCGGTGATCGCGCCGCAAAGAGCGCGGCCTTCCACGGTATCGTAGCCGTAGCCATAGCTCATGATGAGCGAGCCGAGATTGGCATAACCGAGACCCAGAGTGCGAAAAATGTGGGAGTTCTCGGCGATCTCTTTGATCGGGTAGCTGGCGTTATCGACAATGATTTCCTGGGCGGTGATGAAAATGCGGACCGCGGCCTTGAATCGTTCCACATCGAAGGCGCCATCGGCCGTTTTGAACTTCATCAAATTGAGAGAGGCGAGATTGCAGGCGGTGTTATCGAGAAAAAGGTACTCGCTGCAGGGATTAGTTGAATTTTGGCGGCCACTGCCTTTGCAGGTATGCCATTTGTGAATGGTGGAATCGAATTGCATTCCCGGATCGCCGCACACGTGCGTGCCTTCTGCGATCTTGCGCAGCAGCGCGCGTGCGTCTTTGCGTTCGCAAGGCGAACCGTCCCGTACGCGCCGCGTCCACCATTCACGATCTTCCAGGGCGGCGTTCATGAAATCGTCGCTCACGCGCACGCTCAGATTCTCGTTCTGATACATGACGGAGCCGTAGGCATCGCCGTTATAGCTGCCGTCATAGCCCCGCTCGATCAGCGCCCAGGCCTTTTTCTCTTCTTTCTGTTTCGCGTCGATGAACTCTTCAATGTCCGGATGCCAGTCCTTGAGCGTGTTCATCTTGGCGGCGCGGCGCGTTTTGCCACCGCTCTTCACGACGTTCGCAATCTGATCATAGACCTTGAGGAACGAGAGTGGTCCGCTCGGTTTACCGCCCCCGCTCAATTTCTCGCGGGTGCTGCGCAGAGTCGATAGATCGCTGCCGGTGCCGCTCCCATATTTGAACAACATCGCTTCGCTTGTCGCCAGGCGCATGATGTCTTCCATGGTGTCATCGACCGATTGGATAAAACAGGCGCTGCCCTGTGGATATTCGTACTGGGTCGAGGCGCGCTCGGCTTCGCCGGTCTCGCGGTTGTAAAAATAATTTCCTTCGCCCGCGCCTCTTCCGATGCCGTACTGGTGATACAAACCGACATTGAACCAAACTGGCGAGTTGAAGGCGCCGTGCTGATTCAAGCAGAGCCAGGTCAATTCATCGTAAAAAATCTTCGCTGTTTCCGGGTTCGCGAAATAGCCATCGGCCATGCCCCAATCCGTGATCGTTTGAGTGACGCGATGAATCAGCTGGCGCACCGAAGTCTCACGACCGCCCTTGTGCGGGTCGGTGCCATTGGCGAGATCGCCGTAAAAGTATTTCGAAACCGCGATTTTAGTGGCGAGTGGGCTCCATGATCTCGGCACCTCAATATTTTCCTGCTCAAAGATGACCTTGCCTCCATCATCGGTGATCTTCGCAGTCCGGCGATCCCACTCCACCTGTTCGAATGGAGAGACCGTGGCATCGCTGAACACGCGCTTGAATCGCAATCCAGCCGGGCGCGTCTTCTCGCCTCCCTGACGTCGAGCCGGGGAGCGTGATTTACCATCCTTGTTGAATTGTGAGGCAGTAAGACCGGGCTTGAGTTGGATCATGGTGGAAGAAGGAAGTTAAGAGCTGCGAATGACCGTGAATAGCAGTGAACAGCTCTGGGCAATCGTTTGTGGAAATCGTGCGAATATCGTGTGACAACTATTCATAGGGGAGCTGCTCATGCGGGTCTACAATATGCAGTGCAAGGCGGCTCCTGAACAGAATTTATTTGTGACATTTTTTGGTTCAGTTATTGACCCTAGGGGCACTCTCCAGAGCCGAAGGCGGGCCCTTCCATATCCAATTTCCATGGTCGGGCGAGGCCCGGTCTGTGTTTGCATTGCTCCGGCTGCGGCCAATTCGGCTTTGAGCCAGAAATCACGGCAAAGATAGCGACATTGCGTTGTCGGTTTACGAGAGGTCGGTATTTCCTATCATCGTCAAACCTCCGAGGGAGCGTTAAAAGATTGGATGGAAGGACGGCGTACGTACGGTTTGGGGTATACTAAAATACAAGATCTGGCACCGCGGGAGCGAAAATCACCGTCACCGAAAACATTGAGCCTGCCGGAGCAACACTTTGCCTCTGGGAACCAGCGAGGTGCCCTTTAGGTTATTGAGCAGTTCTGGCGAGATGCGAAGGACGGACTGGAATGTGTAATGCAGGTTGCACGGCCAAACTGAATTCCGCGACATCAACACTCGCAGAAAATGGCCGGATGAACTGGTTACGCGACGCCAACCGCCGCTTTTTGCGAACCGGTCAGGTGCTCTGCCAATGGCAACCGACAGCCATTATTTATTACGCGGTGTGCGCCATGGTTCTTGGTTGGGGCGCGTTTCAACGTTTTCATCTGCCGCTTTGGCCGGTGGCGGACGCCGACACATGGGGCTATTTAAACCCTGCCCTATCGAAACTGATCGGTGGCGCGTTTCAACATGCCGACGGAAGAAATTTCGTCTATCCAGGGTTCTTGTTCCTCGTTCTGGGGACTTTCAAAAGCTTCACCGCCATTACAATCGTGCAGCATACGCTGGGGTTGCTGACCGGCGGCCTGCTCCTGGTCTGCTGGCGTCAGATTCGACGATTCCTGAACGTCGGGCCTGTTGCCCGACGCACGCAGCAGATTGCCGGCGTACTATTGTTGGCGATCTATGTTCTCTCCAGCCAGCCAATCGTCGCAGAGCACGAACTTCGTCCCGAAGCGATCACTCCTTTTATTGCGGTGCTCACCATTTGCCTCGCGCTCAAATTTCTGGAGCAGCGCTATCTTCGTAAAGAACGGTGGCGAAGTGCATGGCTCGGCACGGCACTAGTTTTCGTCGCTTTTTTGTTGCTGTCACTCAAACCGAGTTTCGGGATGACTGCGCTCTTCGCCATGCTCCCAGTTCTCCTGCTGCTGTTTCAGAGAAGGGCGACATGGGTTGAGCGGCTCATCCTCATAGCTGCTGCCGTCATGTCAGCGCTTTTATTGGTTCTACCGGAACATTACCTCGCAAGATCCGATCCTTCCGCGACGAGTTTTCTGCCCGAGACCCTGTTTTACATCCACGCTAATCTGATCGCAGATCAAATGGACGAGGACATTGCTCGGGGTCATTGCGGTGATCGTGGATGCGAATGGCTCGGTCAGATAAAATCGGAATTGCGCGAGGAAATGCGCCGTTCATGGGAGCTGAACCAAAACTATCGCTCTCTCGGAATCAATCCAGATTACCTGATGTACACGTCGAAAGTGATCCGGCACTGGCGAGAAAAATTCTTTCAGGGGACAGATGCAACAAGGCTTCGCTTCTATTGGTATTATGCTGGGCGAACTCTTGCGCGGCATCCTACGCGAGTGCTCGGAAAAGTATGGCGGCAGGTGCGGCTGTTTTATTCCGCGACCAACCCGGCTTTCGCAAGTAGTCCCGAGGTAGCTTTGAAGGACTCCTATGGTCGCAGCTTTGAAGTTTTGCAACGTCCAGCATTCCGGGCCACGCTTTTACAGTTTCCACCGGGTAGGAAATATCAAACGTCGTGCGCTTCGCTCGCTTCCACGAATTGGTCCATCTCCCAGCCGCGGCCGATCCGGCTGGGTAAGAGACTGCTGGCACGAGGCTATCTTCCAGTTTTCTGCGCCGTCTTGTTCGCGAGCGGGCTGCTCTTCTGCTCACAGAAGCTTAGAGCTGCAGTTGGAATGTTATGGCCTGCAACCCTCTTTATTTATTCTTACAACATTGCCACATGTCTCGAGACTGCAATTGTTCATTCGCTGCACAACCCGAGATATATGACCGTTCAATTCTCATTCACGCTTCTGGCTGAGTGTGTTGGCATCTGTTTTCTACTTTGCATCTGTTTTGCAAAGGGCCCATCTCGCGAGATAATGACGGTTTATCGTGGGAAGGGTGGCTGAGTCCGGTTTAAGGCACTCGACTCGAAATCGAGCGTGGGGCAACCCACCGTGGGTTCGAATCCCACCCCTTCCGCCAAGATCGAAGCCCTGATTTGGTCTTAAAAATGAGGAAGATCCGGCTCGTTTAGTCGGTTTCGGATTAACGACGCGATTTTTGTAGCGCTGATCTCCGACCGTTGAGGCGAATCGAGCGAGGACCAGAGACTGGCCGCTACACTCCCGGTTTTGCAGCGACGGCGGCAGCTACAATGCCAACATCGGGCCGTGCGCTATCACAATGCCGAGCTTGTGCTTGCATATGGCACTTCTAGTGCTTATGATGGGGCCCCGATGATTCAAGCGAATTGTCGGGCGCGCTTTACGGCAGCAGATTTTGACTTTGTTGTCCGCACTCTGGCCCGCTCCAAAAACGAGCACGTTTCGCTGGTCGATCTGCTTGCTGATTCTGAAAGCCGCGATTTCATTCTCGATTCCCCGCGCCTGGTGGACGCGATCCTGTCTCAAGCTGGCCACCTCCGGATTTCTTCGCAGTTCTATTTCTACGTTCTCGCCCGTCACGTCCTGCGAGACGCCGGGATCACCGATCGCAAATTGTGCGATTATGTTGGGTCGCTCTTGGAAAAGTTTTCGCGAGTCACTTTTTTGCAAGCCCCAAACCACAGCGGCGAAGAGCATTCGCGACAATACATTTCCGACATGTTGATCGCGCTCTCCCGGGCCACGCCGGAAGAAGCATTCCTCTTACGGGCTTACGTCGGTAACTATTCGCTCTTCATTAGCGGAATTTTCCACGAGAACACGCAGCAACGCAGTTTGCGCGGTGCGCCCAATCTCGCTTTCTATGAGCAAGTCGGGCGCCGGAGCTATCATCTGCTTTCCTCCCACGCGACCGCGCGCCGTTGTGAGCTGAACGATGTCTACGCTGAACTTGCCGACCGGTTCCATGATGTACGGATTGCGTTGAATGAGCTTTCTGACCGTCTGCTCCATCTTGACGAGGATGAGGCGCCATCGTTGTTGCCGTGAACGAAACGCTCTTCTCCCAAATTCAACGTTTGCTCGAGCGCACTTATGCGCAGGTCGGGATTAATCTCGAAGATTGCATTATCGACCGCGCTCGCTCCGCTCAGCTGAGCAAGCTGGCTGGCGCATCTGCGCGCGAGCTGAGCGAACTGGCGCGCACGTTTTTGCGGCATGCCGGCGACCAACTCTATGTCGGGATTTACTACTCCCGCTGGCTGATCGATCAGCTCGAACGACACGATCCTCGGGCCGGCCTGGGCGATCACAACATCCGGTCCCTCATCGTTTTTGTGGAAGAGATCAATCATGCCTTGCATGCAGCGCTCCAGTTCAAGAATGGCCAGCACGAAATCGGATCGGAAGATTTTGCGCGCGATCTGGAGTTGCAGGCGCAGGTCGACACCTATCTCATCCTTTTGTTTTTCATTGCTTTCTTTCGAAAGACACAGCGCGTCTCCCGGGCTGATCGGCGCTGGTTACGTTTTCATCTTTTTGTACGCCAGCGCCCGGAAGCTTTCCGCGATGCAAATTTGCGCGGCCGTTATCTCGAGACTTGCGAGCTGGCCGCCAGTTACACGCAATTTCTCGACACGCTCAATGGCATGCGCCGTCTTGAGGAAATCCGACAATTCCGCTCGCTCGATTACGGAGCCAAGAAAGCGCACGTGTTCGCATTGATGGATCGCGGCGGCTGAGCAAGGCCGGTCGTTTATGGCAAACGGCCGTTGGCACAATTCGGGTGGATGCCTTTACCTGCTCGACTGCACGATCTGATGGAAAATCTTTCATCTGCGATTCCGTTTGTGAAGGAGGTTGTGTTTCGCTAAACGTTCTTCGTGTTCAGCCTCACCATGCTCGGCAGCGGCAGCGCCGGCAACAGCGCTCTCGTTTCGACCAACCATTGCCGGATCCTGATCGATGGCGGATTGAGCGCGCGGCAAATCATTGTCCGGCTCGAGCAATGCAACCTCACTCCCGAACGGCTCGACGGTGTGCTCCTCACCCACGAACATGGCGATCACGTCTTCGGGTTAGAAGTCTTGTGCCGGAAATTTCCGGTCCCGATCTATTGCAACGCGCAGACAGCCGAAGCGAGCCGCGCTGCCGGACTCGCTCAGCACAAGAACTGGCGGATTTTTCGTACCGGCGCCGAGTTCAACATCTGCGATATCATCGTCCAAACGTTCACCGTACCGCACGACGCCGTTGACCCAGTCGGTTATGCCTTCCATGCCGCAAATCGCGGTCTCGGCTACATTACTGATCTCGGTTACGCCACGAAAATGCTAATCGAACGGCTGCGGGAAGTGCACACGCTGGTGATCGAGACGAATCACGACGAGAAACTTTTACAGAGTGATCCAGCGCGACCGTGGCCGGTCAAGCAGCGGATCATGTCTCGGCACGGTCATCTTTCGAATGCGTCAGCGGCCGGCGTAATCGAACAATTACTTCCCGGCAAAGTCGAGCGCGTCATCCTGGGGCATCTCTCGCGCGAGTGCAATACGCCGGAGCTGGCGGAAGGAGCGGTCCGCGCTTCAATTGAACGCAACGGACGCGCTGACCTGGAGATTTATTGCGCTGGACAGAACGCAATCAGTCCGAGATTTCAAATTGGCGAAACGCCCGGCGGCCATTTTCAGCCGACATTCGACAGCGCGTTCTTCAATACCACTCGTGCAGCATGACGCTGCGCGACGCGACCGAAGCCGATCTGCCGGCCATCGTCGAAATCCATAACGCCGCTATCGCCTCGCGCATTTCCACGGCGCAACTCGAGCCCGTCAGATCGAAGAACGCCGCGACTGGCTTCGCGCGCACTCGCCGCAGCAATATCCGCTTTGGGTCGTGCAAACCGATGACGCCATTGCGGTGCGGCTGAGTTTCGGAGAATTTCTGCCGCGGCAGGCCTATCGCAGAACCGTCGAGCTCAGCGGGACAGGGTTTTCGTCTGGTTGTCAGGACTTTGGCTCCTCTTCCCGTTCACTGGGCGTGACTTTGGAATCCTTCTCTTCTTTCGTCTCGGAAGCTGCGGGTGACGATGTGTCCGTGGTCAAAAAAAGAATCTCCCGAAGGACTTCCGCAATTCGCTCCGATGGATCGGTCGGCGAGGGCATCGAAGGACTTCCGCAATTCGCTCCGATGGATCGGTCGGCGAGGGCATCAAAGTTAGAGACGCCGCTGCGAACGATTTTTGTCTGCAAATTTTGCATTTTAGCGATTGATTCAAAATCCAACCGTGGCGGCAGAAACAAACTAGGGAGTGCGGTTTTGAAACTCCCGCTGTTCGCGGCGGATGATAGGCGCGTGCTAAATGTGTTGACGCGTTCTAATGCGGCGGAAACAGCGCACGAGGCCGCGTCAACATTTGTAGCGTCCGCTCTCGGCAGCGGACAACGAATTAACTGCGCTGAGGACTCCGAAGCATTCGCGAGCAGGCAAGCGCACCCTACAGCCCGATAAATAGACCAAATCTTCCCATTTGCTTCTTCGTCTTATGGCAGGGATCGCGCGCGGTCGAGATTGTCCGGCTCGAAAGCATTTGTATGATGGAGTGTTCCTGGGAACGTATGGACGATCGCCACCAGCTCGATGATTGTCTCGAACTGATGTACGCGCTCATGCAATACCGGCACGAGCCCGTCAACCGCCGCTTGCGCAAGATGGGCAAACGCGAGTCGATGCTGCACCCTGATGCGCTGCAGTTGATTTATCACCTTGCCCGCATCTGCCACGGCTGCATTCTGGAAATCGGCGCCTTTCGAGGCGGATCCACCGTGGCCGCTGCTTGGGGAGTGCGCGACGCAGGAACCCCGAAAAAGCTCGTTGCGGTCGAACAGGGTGGCAGTCTTCGTCAACATCCACTGGCGACCCGAAATATTATGCGCAGCCTGAAACGCACTCTGGCGCGAGAACGCGTCGCCGACCTTGTGATGCTGCTGGAAGGCCGCTCATCTGAACCGCAAATTATTGCTGAGGTTAATCAGGCGCTTGGAACTGACGAAATCGGTCTGCTCATTCTCGACGCAGACACGGGGGTAAAACGCGATCTTGATTGCTACGGAAAAAAACTCATCGATCGCTGTTGGCTGGTAATCGACGATTACGGCGGACCGCCTGAGAACCAGAAGCGATTGCCCACCAAAACGCAGGTTGACGAGCTGGTGAACGCAGGGCAGCTGACGCCCCTCGGTTATTACGGACTCGGCACCTGGATTGGGCAATGGCGACGCCTCACGCCTCCTCCTGACCGATGACCAGATGAATGACACCGTTGGGCGCGGAAACGAAAAAGCCGTCGAAGTCTTCGCGTAACTGTTCCACTTCATCGCGTCGGGGCACGCCGTTCACTTTCAAATAGGCGGCGGCCGCTTCGGTGTCGTTGGTTTCTAATTCCAACCAGACATCGGGCTGGCTCAGATTTGGCACCAGATCGACCCAAAGGCGGTTCGGACCGAATTGGAAAATGCAGCCGTCATTTTCTTCTTCGATTAAGGGCAAGGCCAGGGTATCGCGATAAAATGCAACTGTTTGCTCATAGGTATGAGCGGGGCATTTGATCGCGATATTTGCTCCGCCAGAGAACTGGGGGCCGTGAACGTTCGCTACCATGACGGATATTAGATGCCGGGGCGCTTGACACAAACGGCCTAGAGTCGGGCGAGAATTTTTTCCGCGATCGTCTTCGCTTTCTCGAGAGCAGCGTTTTCGTCTTTCATTCCGCTCAGCCCAATTGTGATGAAGGATTTTCCTTGTACGACATAGAGAATGATGACGTGGGAAGGCAGACCGTTTTGCGGCGTGCCATTGAACATGCCAGCCTTTTCCCCCAACCCCTCCACCGGCTTCATCGAGCCGCCACTCGCGGCTACCTGCTCGAATTCTTGTTGCGGATCAATCGTGCCTTCGGCGGCTTGGCGCACCCTCAGAACGAGTGAGCGAATCGACTTTGTGCTGTAGTAATTGCACTTCGAATAATAGCCATCCGGGCTATTCAGATTGAACGGCGTTGCATCCTTGACCGGTTCGCCTAGGGCTGCTTCGGCATCGCTTTTCTTGATGATTTTCGAAACGTCGATCGGAGTGTCTGCGGCGACGGTCGAGATGGTTAGGTTGCTAACGATCAAAAGCAGCCAAAACGCCGCCCGCATCCCTAACCTCCGGATCCAGTGCCTCCGTGCTCCGTCATGGCGACGGGATCGAGGGCTGCCCTCAATTCTTTTTCCGGTAAAATGTTTTTCTCGCGACAGATCTCGCGCACGGTTTTGCCCGTTTTCGCGCTTTCCTTGGCGATTTCCGCAGCCCGATCATAGCCGATCTTCGGTGCTAAACTTGTCACCATGGCCATCGATAGCTCGACCAGTTCGCGGCAGCGCTCCTCATTTGCCTGGATCCCGATTGCGCATTTTTCGGTGAACGCATCGGCAATATTTCCGAGCAGACGGATCGATTCCAGAAGACCGTGCGCCATCACCGGCATCATCACGTTTAACTCTAAATTTCCGTTTGCTGCCGCCCAGGTGATGCAAGTGTCATTACCGAAGACCTGTGCGCAAACCATCATCATCGATTCACATAAGACCGGATTGACTTTGCCGGGCATGATCGAACTCCCCGGCTGGGTCGCCGGCAACTGAATTTCGCCGATGCCGCACCGGGGGCCGCTGGCGAGTAAGCGAATGTCGTTAGCGATTTTGAAAAAACTCGTCGCAATCGTTTTCAATTGCCCGCTGGTTTCCACGACACCATCCTTTGCCCCTTGGGCTTCGAAATGATTGCGCGCCTCATAAAATTCGATCCCGGTGCGCTGATGCAGATGCCGAATCACTTTGTCGGCGAAATCGCCATGCCGGTTTAGCCCGGTGCCAACGGCGGTGCCGCCAAGCGGCAGTTCCCGCAGGACTTCAATCGCCTTCTCGGCGCGCGATCTGGCGTAGGCAATTTGTTGGGCGTAGCCGCCGAATTCCTGGCCGAGCCGCACCGGAGTCGCGTCCATGAGATGAGTGCGGCCGATTTTGATGATGTCCCAAAATTCTTTTCGTTTCGTTTCAAGTGCTCTGTGCAAATTTTGCAACGCTGGCAGAAGACAGGTCTTCAATTGTTCCGCCGCGCTCACGTGAATGGCGGTTGGGATCACATCATTGCTCGATTGTCCCATGTTGACGTGATCGTTGGGGTGGACCAGTTCGCGCGAACCGATTGGCTTGCCCGCGAGTTGGGCGCAACGGTTCGCGATTACTTCATTGGCGTTGGTATTTGTGCTGGTGCCCGATCCCGTCTGAAAAATGTCGAGCGGGAAGTGCTCATCGAGCTTCCCTTCCACCACTTCTTCCGCCGCTTGCACGATCAAGGAGGAGCGGTGCGCATCAAGCAATGCGAGATCGTGGTTGGCCTGGGCCGCGCCCCATTTGATTAAACCGAGGGCACGAATAAACGGCCGCGAAAAGCGATAACCGCTAATTGGAAAATTTAGAACGGCGCGTTGCGTGGAGGCGCCATAGAGAGCGGTTTGCGGCACCTCCATCTCGCCCATCGAATCTTTTTCGATGCGCGTTTTGATCGTTTTCATCACGCCGGCGCCGAGGAAAAACGAGTCGCCCGGTCGGTCGCGCCGTTGCCGTTCCGCATACTGTCTTTGCGAAAAACGGTGATGAACATCGGCGGGATATTTTGCAAAACATATTCCGAATTGGCGCTCGCGAAATCAATCGCATGCTGACGGAGTTCGTTCGTGACTTGGTAGATGATAAAGGCGCCACCGGGCGTGAGAGCGTCATGAGTTTGGCGCAGCAGATCACGTTTTTTGTCGATCTCCAAAATACTGAAAGGAATGCCTGAAACGATGTAATCGCATTGGGCGATGCCTCGCCGGACAAGCTCGCCGCCAATCGTTGCTGCGTTCGCATTGATGACATGAACGCGCCGGTCATTTGCGAACTGCCGTTTCAAATCGCGTGAGAAAGCCGGATCGAGTTCGAACAAAAGCAACTGCGCATCCGGCCGCATCCGTTGCGCCAACTCCCGCGAGTGAGCGCCTTCGCCCGGGCCATATTCGGCGATAATGCCTGCGTGATCGAAATCAATTTTGTTCGCCACCCGCTCGACCAGCACTCTCGAGCTCGGCACAATGGAAGCAATCTGGAGCGGCCGTTTCAAAAATCGTTTGAAAAACAGAACGCTCATTGGGATCGGAACAGTTCACCGCTGTATTTGGCTTGTCCAGTGGTGAAACCGTCCTCACAGGGCTGAATTCGGGAGTATTCTTGCCCGTTTCGGGGAAAAGATTGACATTGATTCTGGTTTTTATGATGATGATTTAGTGAATAGTTCTTGCGTTGGCAGGTGCAACTTGGTGAATAAGTTGTCATGCATAACCTGCTGACGGTTAAGGAGACCGCGAAATACCTTCGGATCCCATTGCCGACCGTCTATTACCTGGTCCAGCGAGGACAGTTGCCGGCGATTCAAATTGGCGGGCGTTGGCGGATCAAAAAAAACGCTCTCGATAAAGATATTTTGAAAGAGGAAAAATCCGGTCAGCCGACGGTCTTGGTTGTTGATGATGACGAGAGCTTGCAGAACCTTTTCAAATTATTCCTGAAGAAGATCGGATTTAGCCGGGTCGTCGTCGGCACCGTCAAAGAAGCAATTGCCGCGCTCCAGAAACAAAAGTTTGACCTTGTTTTCCTTGATTTAAAGCTTCCCGACGGTCCAGCGGATGATGTCTACGATACGGTCAAAGAAGAACAGCCCGATTGTCCCATCATCATCATCACCGGTTATCCGGATAGCGAAATGCTTGATCGGATCCTGGCCAAAGGACCGATCACGGTGTTGAAGAAACCGCTCAAGACCGAGCAGCTGCAACAGGTGGTGAAAATTCTCGGTCATAAAGACGCCATCAAATTGGCGGCTTAATTCGTAAGCGCGCGAACTGCGGTTTCGGTTGATCGCGCAATCGCTTCCCAGCCGATGCGATCATTGGCGGCAGAAGGGAATGATACCGGTTGGCCTATGTTAACCCTGATTTTTTTCCAACGCGGAATTCTGCCCGAGGGCGGCAGGGCGTCAAACGTGCCGCGCAGATAGCACGGCACGACCGGAATATTCGTTTGCGCGACCAGCCGACCCAGGCCGGGTTTGAAATTTCCCATTTCTCCCGAGCGGCTACGCGTCCCTTCTGGAAATAAGATGTAAACGCATGCGCCATTCAGCAATCGCTCTCGCAAATCGCGCAACGAATGCGCGCCGCAGTTTTTTCGCCAGATCGGCAGCGCATTCATGCAAGCGGTGGCGAAAATCGAAGAGGAACGCTTGGTGAAAAATGTGTCGCCGGCGGCGATCGGAAAAACGGCACCAACAAATCGCAGCGGCAGAATTCCACCAAGAATGATGGCGTCGAGATGACTGGCGTGATTGGCCACCAGGACAAAGGGGGAGCGCTTCGGCAGATTTTCGCGACCGCAGATTTCCAAACGATGAGCGAGGGCAAGATAAAATCGGGTGATTAATCGCCATAGAAGACAAGAAATCGCGCTTTCCAATCCAACCTCACGACGAAGACTCTGTCGTCGCTGTTCGGCGCTCAGCCCGAAATCGTGGGCTGGTTCGAAGCGCCACTCTTCCATCGTTCAAGCTCCACCGCCGAAAATTCTCGTCGGCTGATCAACCCCGAAGCCGCGGAAATAATTGATGTAGTGAAACACAGCCGGCGCCACCAGGAGCAGACTGTCGAATCGGTCAAGCAATCCGCCGTGACCCGGAATACTTGCCCCCATGTCTTTGACCCCGATGTCGCGTTTGATCGATGACAACATGAGATCGCCGAATTGCCCCGCCACGCTCACAATCAATCCGAGCCCGATCAGTTTGATTGGGGTATCGACGGGCGATCCGGCAAAAACAAAATGTCCGACCGTGGCGACCAGCGTCGTCGTTAGAAGCAGAGCGCCGAGTGCGCCGCCAAGCGTTTTGTTCGGACTGGTATGCGGGACGATTTTGTGATGACCAAACGTCTTGCCCGTGATGTATGCGAATACGTCGTTCAGTTCGACGGTAAGAATAATCAACATAACGATCGGACGAAAATCTGCGTCGTTGGCAATGTAACCGAGATGACCGAGGCAATGACCAAAGAGCAGGAAGCTAATGGCGCCGAGGCCGACTCGCTGGGTATATCCGTGTGGCTGATCGGGTAAAATCGCCACCATTGCCAATAACACGATGATCAGCGGCGGAATCGCGACAAAAAATGCGTACCAATGATCCGCGATCGCGAACGTCGTGGAAGCGATGCCAAGCACGACGACAATGCTCAAGGATCGGTAGCGAAAAAAACCGGTCGCGCGTGCGAACTCCCGATAACAGAGAACGCTTAGGATAGCGACGGCGGCAATGGTCCAAGCGGCGCCGAGAAGAACTGGTCCGAGCAGGAGGGGCGTCATCACCGCCCACGAAAGGACCCGCTTGACTAGCTCATCGTGCAATTTGTCACTCGTTCGGCCCAGCGTGCGTAGGAGCCAGATAATAATTGAGGCGATAACGAGCGCCCCGAGGACAGACAGCGTAATCCAGAGCGTGACCGGCGAATCAAACGCATGACGAAATCCAAATAATCGTTCTTTCGTCACTGGATCCATGTCAGCGCGCCTGCAATGTCGCTGCGATCCGATGTAAACGGCGAACACAGGTCACGATGCAACCAGCGATAACCAGCCAGAGTGCGTAGGTCGGAACTTTCCAATCGATTGCGCGCGGTATCACTGCGCAAATAATCGCCGCGATCGTGACCACGGCCATGCGTTGCTGTTTCGCCATCGGCCCGCAAAATTCTTGCTGCGCACCAGCGACTTTTCCCATCGCGCGCAAATAAGGGAGAAAAAGAGCAAAACAGGTGGCGACAAATCCAAGCAAGGCGTTCGAACCTGCGGCATAGCCGAATCCAATCAGGGTCGCGGCATCGCTCACCCGATCGGGAACTTCGTTGAACAATTCGCCAACCGATGATGCGATTTGCCGCAGCACGGCGACCATACCGTCGTAAAGATTTCCCAGAAGTCGCATTTGGACGAAGAGCGCACCGCCCAACCAGAGCAGCCATCCATGGTGCGAAACGCCGGACGTGGCGGCGAACGCGAGGCCGGCCGCGATTCCGCAAACCATGGCGCCAATCGAAATGATATTGGGATTCACGTGATTCTTGGCGAGCCATTCCGCGACCCGCTGTGATATTGCCCATCCACGCGACTCGAGTGGACGCCGGTCGCCGACTTGATACTCCTTCATCAACGGCCGAGCAGATACATTCCTGCGACCAGGAGCAGCATGCCCGCAAAATGCGGCGCCCTAATGGGCGTTCCGTAGGCGAGCCAGGCAATCAATGCCGCCCAGATAAATGTGCTCGCGTAAACCGGGTAGAGCACGGTCAGCGCTCCCCCTTTTTTGAAGGCGGCGACAAATAGCGCCATTACCGCCACATAACAGATCACGCCGGCAAATAGGCGCGCGTTGAGCAAATAACTCCGGAGTGATCCGTTCGTTTGGTCCGCTCCCGATTTGTAGAAGAATTGACCAAGCGCGCCGAGAAACGCAGCCACGGCAAACAAAAGAATAGCAATGGGCGATGTGCGCATGAGCGGGAAAGGAAAGCCGATCGCGCGCTGAAGTTAGGATGACCTCACGTCCGGGCGCGAGCGAAAACGACGATGCCATTGGGAGTGATCGGCCCGGCTTGCCAATCAAACGGCGCCAGCGGATAATTACGGCCTTATTTCCCTGGCGGAGCGCGGTTAGCTCAGTGGTAGAGCACTACCTTGACACGGTAGGGGTCACAGGTTCGAACCCTGTATCGCGCACGATCGTGAGTCGCACGCGAAGCTGACGATGCAGCCGTCGTAGCGGGAAAGACTCTGCCGGCCGTTTAATCAACGGTCTATGGTAGGCGCTCTTCCTTTTTTGCCTCGCACACGCGCTCGTAAATCGCCACGTAATGCGGCACTACTTTGTCG
>QHNU01000177.1 GCA_003218525.1 Verrucomicrobiota bacterium | reverse complement strand
AGCGGTGTTCGTTTCCTGAATCCTGGTTGCGTCACCCGGCCTAATCGGGGAGCGCCGCCGAGCGTGGCGTATTTGGGCTTAACCAAAGATGGTAAGG
This sequence comes from Verrucomicrobiota bacterium, assembly GCA_003218525.1. Lineage (GTDB taxonomy): Bacteria > Verrucomicrobiota > Verrucomicrobiia > Chthoniobacterales > UBA10450 > AV69. The sequence continues at coordinate 6,771 of QHNU01000177.1, read as the reverse complement.
TCGAGTGGAACCTCGTGCGCCTGTCTCAAACGAGGCGATTCATTCCGTTCGCAACGTGACGATCGGATCGACTCGCGCGGCACGTTGCGCCGGAAACCAGCAGGCGATGGCAGTGGCGATGGAAAGCACCGCTGCCACCAGCAGATAAATCAGCGGCTCGGCCGGCGTGACCTGGAAGAGCACAGAGCGGAGCGCAGTCGCTGACGCAATTGCACCGATAAGCCCGAGCATCGAACCAATGAGCAGCAACCGGATGGCATGACTGAAAATAAGAGCGCGAATCTGGTTTGGACGTGCACCGAGCACCAAGCGCAACGCGATTTCGCGTAAGCGACGCACCGCGTTGTAAGAGAGCACGCCATACAGCCCGATGGTGGCGAGGAGCAAGGCTAGTCCGGCGAAAATGGACAACAAGAACGTAAGCAGCCGTTGAGTGGCCCATGTCTCCGCTACGCGCGCAGACATACTGCGAAAATCATAGACCGGCTGACGAGGGTCGAGTTCGCTCACCCTTTGCTGGAGAGTCTTCTCCAACCCGCTCAGCACGGCTGTGGTCCGCACGAGAAAAACCAGGTTGTAACGTTCAACTTGACTCAAGGGGAAATAGACGAGCGGCAAAGCCTCGGCTTCATTCGCACCATGGAATTTCATTCGCGCGGCGACGCCCACGTTTTGGAACCAGCGATTGTCTTTGCCTGAGCCGTCCGGATCCATCGACAGCCGTTTGCCGATTGGGTCTTCTCCTGGAAAATATTTTTCGGCGAGCGTTTGATCGATGATGGTGACGAGCGGCGTGGTCTTCGTGTCCCGCTCGTTGAAGATTCGCCCACGCAGGAGCGGCGCTTTGAGGGTGCCGAAATAATCGCCCGCGATTACTTCGCTATCGACACTCGGCTCCTGGCCCGGGGTGGGCGCGGGCACGCCTTCCCGGGCAAAACTAATTTGCCAGCCGGTCAACAAAGGCGGATTCGACGCTATCGCTACATTGGCGACGCCTGGCATCCCCGCCATTTCGTTGATGAACGTTTTCGAAAAATTGAGGACTCGCTGATAATCCCTGTAGCTCGGGTAGGGCAGGTCGGTTCGCGCGGTCCACAAGCCACCGGGTCGGAATCCAAGATTCAAATCCTGCAGCCGGGCGAAACTCTTTAACACCAGTCCCGCGGAACTAAGCAGGACGAGCGTCAGCGTCATATCTGCGATCACCAGCCAATCACGCGTTCGTCGCGCCGCCTTGGTGTCGGAACTTCCGTGGGCTCCCGACTGGAGAGCGAATTGAATATCGGGATGGGACGCTTGCCAAGCCGGCCAAAGACCGAAAAGCACACTCGTCGCGGAGGCTAGTAGCAGAGTGAAACCGAGCACGGGGCGATCGAAGCTAACTTCACGAAAACGGTTTACGTTTTGCGGCGCCAGAAGCGCGAGCAGATCGCGGCCCCAGAGAGCAATCAGGAATCCAAACACGCCTCCGAGCAACGCTATGAGAAGACTTTCGATGAGTAGTTGCCGAATAATCTGTGTTCGGGTGGCTCCAACTGCGGCACGAATGGCGAATTCACGACCCCGTGTTGCGCCGCGAGCAGCAAACAAATTCGCTAGGTTGGCACACGCGATTAGCAAAACGAGAGCGACCGCGCCGAGTAAAAACGCGAGATTGAGGCGGTACTTGCCGATGATACTTTCGAGAACGGGTGTGACGGACACTGTCGTGTTGGTGTTGCTTTCGGGATAAGCTTTCTCCAATCGCGCCGCTATCGTCTTCATTTCTGTCCGCGCCTGCTCTACCGTGACGCCCGCTTTGAGACGGCCCCATGCAAAAAACCACGGATGAATGATTCGGTTACTCCACGCGCCATTGGTGGTGCGGCGCATCAGCGGGAACCACACATCCGTGTCTGCCGGCGACGTCATTTCCGACGGCATTACCCCGATGATGGTCGCGCGAAGGTTATAAAAAGTAACGGCGCGGCCAATCACGGCGGTGTCGCGTTGAAAAACGCGCGCCCAAAGTCGATCGCTGATGACCGCGAGGAGTGGACCGCCCGGTTTATCTTCTTCTTCGGTGAACGTTCGACCGAGTTGGGGTCCCAGCCCGATTACCTTGAAAAAGTTTGCCGTGACGATCGCAGAACCGATTTCCTCGGGGCTGCGTCCGGGAATATCGCTCAGGGGGACGGATTCGTGCCGAGTCAGCGCAAGATCTTCGAAAACGGTGTTGTCATGCCGCCAGTCGAGATAGTCCGGCAGTGAAACCGAGAATCCCGACTGCGACAGCTGCGTTTTGTCTGCTTCGCCCAGGACAATGATTCGGTCCGGCTTCGGATAGGGCAGCGGTCGGAGAAGTACGGCGTTGACGATGCTAAAGATTGCGGTGTTCGCGCCAATGCCGAGCGCAAGCGTCATCACGGCGATGATCGTGAACCCGGGCTGTTTCAGTAACATCCGCGCAGCAAACCTGACGTCCTGGAGCAGTGTGCCCATTTCAGACTTACTCCGTACGCAGCGCGATGATCGGGTCGACCCCGCTAGCGCGGCGCGCAGGCAACCAACAGGCGATGAAGGCGACGGCCGCGAGCAGCATCGTTACTGATAAAATGGCGACGCAGAAGCGGTACCCGCAAGGTCTTAAAATAATTGAACCCAACCGCGTTTACTTGGGCGACCGGACGCTGTGCTTTGGGTACCGGGCGCTCTTGAATTCGAAGTTAAACGCAATCTCGTTGCCACTAAGTGGAATCCACCAGGCCGCGCTCGCATCTCGGACGCCAGGCAAGATTGCAATGCGCGCTAACAGCCTGGTGTAGAAGTCGGCCACTTGTGGCGGCTTTCCATAGCGTTCCTCCGGCAAGGCGAGACGCGCGGTCATGACATTGGTCGGATCAAAGCCGGGCCGGACTTTCTGTAAACGCAGGAAACTGGAGACGAGCAATCCGGCGGTCGCGAGCAAAACTACCGCAAGAAGGATCTCCAAAACAACGAGAGCGGCGCGTGTGCGACGGCCACGACTGCCTTCACTGGAGCCGCGCGCGGCATCGTTCAGTGAACCAGCTAGATTTGGATGAGAGGCTCGCCAGGCCGGCAAAAGTCCAGCGAGTGTCCCGACGCTGAGACTGACGACTGCGGTGAATAGGAGAACGCGAAGATCCGGCGAAAGCTGATCGATCCGCGGAATGTCTGCAGGCAAAAAAGTTTTGAGCGAGTCGAGCCCCCAAACTGCGATCAGCAAGCCGGCCAGACCACCGAGAGTTCCGAGTAATCCGCTTTCGGTGAGTAGTTGTTTAACTATCTGCCAACGACCGGCGCCGAGCGCGGCACGAATGCTAATTTCTTTCTGGCGCGAGAGGGAACGCGCCAAAAGCAAACTCGCGATGTTGACGCAGGCCACAAGCAAGACACAACCGGCCATGGCGCACAACATGAGCAGCGCTGTGTGCGCGTCCGCGACCATCGCGTTCACCAGCGGCAGGACTTTCACCGCCACGTTCGTGTTCGAATCCGGATATTGCCCGCGCAAAGCTGCAGCGATCGTATCGATATTCGCTTGTGCTTGGTTGGCCGATCCGCCGGGCTTCAGTCGCGCAATACACCGGAGAAAATCGTTGCCGCGCTGCTCCGTCATCGATTGCCCACCGTCTTTCGATTGACGCAAGATTGAGATGCTCGTCCAAAGCTCGGGTCCGAAGGCGGCGATCGGAAAGGAAAATGTTGCCGGCATCACGCCCACGACTTGAAACTGTTCGCCGTCGAGCGTGAGCGACTTCCGGATGATCGTTGGATCACCACCGAAACGGCGTTGCCACAAGCCGTGGCTCAAAACGACCACGCGGCTGCCCGGTTCGTCTTCATTTGGCAGAAAGACGCGGCCAAGCAAAGGTTGAACCCCAAGCAGTGGGAACAAATCAGCCGATACCAATCCACCCTGGATATGCGTTGCCTCTTTTCCGTCGGTCAGGGTGAGACTTCGGTGAGTGTAAACGGCGACGCGCTCGAATACTCGATTTTGCGCCCGCCAATCGAGGGAATCTGGATAGGAACAGGTCGATTTGTCGTTCACGTTGTCCGCGCCGAGGCGCACGTCGTAAGGTGCAAGCGCCATAATCTTTTCGGGTTCTTTGAACGGCAACGGACGCAGAAGGACGGCATTGAGGACACTGAAGACGGCGGTATTCGCGCCAATACCTAGCGCGAATGTAATAATGATGATCGCGGCGAACGCCGGCTGCTTTGCCAGCGTTCGCAGCGCATAGCGAATATTTTGAGTCACGGCGGCGGAGTTATTCCGAACGTAAGGCGATGATCGGATCGACCCGCGTCGCGCGTTGCGCCGGGAACCAGCAAGCAACAAGCGCGACTGCAGACAACGCGAACAGAGCAAAACTTAGCGCCGGCAAATCCCAACTGCCTACGCCGTAGAGCACGCTGGCAAGGCCGCGTCCGGCGCCGAGAGCGCCCAGCAACCCAATCGCAAGTCCGGTGCAAACCAACACCATGCCCTGTCCAAGAACGAGGCGAAAGACGTCACCACGATTTGCGCCAAGCGCCAAACGAATGCCGAGTTCGCGCGTTCGCTGCGTCACGGTTAGCGCCATCACCCCGTACAGGCCGACACTCGCCAACAGAAGCGCAAGAGCGGCGAAAGCGCCCAGCAGCGACATCAGCATTCGGCGGGTGCCGAGACTCTTGGCGACGTCTTTTTCCATGGTCGAGACCGAGGAAATAGCTTGATCAGGATCGAGGGCCTGTAATTCGCGCTTCACCGCCGGAACCAGCGCAAGCGGATCGCCGGAGGCAACCTGGAGGAGAAGACTGGTGCGGCGTGCCGGCAATTGGGCCAGACAGTAGTACATCTCTACCATGTTGAGTTTCTCGGAATTGTCTTCCCCAGGCGCTTCATTGCGCGTTCTCGGCACGATGCCGATTATCGTGACGGGAGGTGGGCTCTTCGCTTCTGATTCAGTGTCGTCGATCTGTTGGCCAATGGCGTCTCTGCCTGGGAAATAACGGCGAGCAAAACTTTCATCGACGATGACTGAATGCGGTTGATTTGGGCGGTCGGTGGCGTCGAAATTGCGGCCGCGTAGAATCGGCATTCCCATGACTTCAAAGTAGCCAGGCGTGACACTAGAGATTTCCGCTGATGGCTCGCTTCCGGGTGGCGTTGGCGGCGTTCCGGTGAGATGGAAATAACTGTCGTTCTCCGTGTCATCAAAAGGAACATTGTTACCGAGGGCGGCACCTTTTACTCCCGGCAAAACACGTACGCGTTCAACCAATTGAGCATTAAAGGCAGCGACTTTCTCGTCAGCGTCGTAGCGCGCCTTCGGTAGCGAGATCGAGAGTGTAAGAACATTGTGCGGATCAAACCCGAGAGGCGTTTGCTGCGCGTTGCGGAAACTTTTGAGTGTAAGTTCAGCGGCCGCGAGCAAAAGCAACGCCAAGGCGACTTGCGCGATGACCAATCCCGCCCGGGCGCGTTGGCGTTGGATGCCGTCGCTCGTTCCGCGTCCGCCCTCATGTAAAGCTAATGTGAACGACGCGTTGCCCGAGACACGCAATGCCGGCCAGAGTCCCACGAGCATTCCAGCGCCGATCGCGATTGCAGCCGTGAACGCCAGGACCACTAGATCGACTCGGGTTTCTTGAAAGCGTGCAAGGTTTGTCGGAGCAATTGCTTTGATCGCATCCAAGCCCCACAGAGCAAACAGCACTCCGGCGACACCACCGAGGAGAGCGAGAATAGCGCTCTCGACCAATACTTGCATCGCCAAGCGGGTACGACTCGCTCCCAGGGCCGCGCGCACGGCAAGTTCGCGCTCCCGTGCCAGCGCCCGGGCCAATTGCAGATTGGCCACGTTTGCGCACGCAATCAGTAACACACACCCAACCGCGGCAAGCAAAAGAGCAACTCCCTGCTTGTAGTCTTTCACCATAGATTCGAGATAGATCAGAGCCTCGATCCGCCGGCCGGTATTGTTGTCGGGATAGCGTCGCTCCAATTCCGCCGCGATGTTATTAAGATCGGCCGTAGCTTGGGCGAGCGTCACGCCGGACTTCAGCCGAGCCAGGACAGAAAAGCCCTGATGATTGCCGCGGTTAAGAATGTTTTTATCGGCCCGCAGCTCACTGACTGGCACATAAACCTGAGTCCGTCGCGGAATTTGTACTTGTGACGGTACAACGCCGATTACTTCACGTGGCACACCATCGACCATAATTTGCTGACCGATCACGCCAGCGGAACGGCCGAAACGTCGTTTCCACAATCCTTCCGAGATAAGGACAACCTTTGTGCTTCCGGGTAGGTCATCCGATTCCCTGAAATCCTGGCCGAGAAGTGGAGGAACGCCGAGAATCGATAAAAAATTGAAAGTGACGCGAGCCGCTACGACATGTTCGGGCTCATTATCGACGCCCGTCCCGGATAAATTGGCGTCGCCCCAGCGATATAATGCTAAATCGGTGAAGCCGCGCTGATTGGCGCGCCAATCAAGGTAATTGGGGTAGCTGACCGCGCCCGAAGGGAAGACCGGGGTCCGTTCACGAATTCGCACCAACTGCTCTGGGTGCGGATACGGGAGAGGCTGCAAAAGCAAGGCATTGACGACGCTGAAGATCGCGCTATTCGCCCCGATCCCGAGCGCTAACGTCAGGACCGCAATTGCCCCAAACGCCGGCTGCTTCGCCAGCATCCGCAAGGCATAACGCAAATCCTGGAGCAGCATTGCCTAATCATCAGGCAACTGAATGACTGTCACACGTCAGCAGGGCCCG
>QHNU01000066.1:29724-30280 GCA_003218525.1 Verrucomicrobiota bacterium | reverse complement strand
CGGTCTGAGCTGGACTGGTGTTTACGAGGCGCCTGTTCGAGGAGAAACTGAAGGTAGCCGGTTAACTTAATTGACTTCGCGCGGAGCGGTTCCATTCCGCCAGCTTGATCGAAGATCGCAAGTGAAGCGCGTAGCGGGGCCATCGACAGAATGGGCGGATTACTGATCTGCCAGCCGTCGGCCGATGGAACCGGAATGAACTCTGGCTCGAGATGAAGACGAAATCGCATGTTCGGATCGTTGCCAAACCAACCGGCCAGGCGTGGAAGCTTGATGTTGGTGGCGTGCCGTTCGTGTAGGAACGCGCCTGCAACCGCGCCCGGCCCGGCATTAAGGTATTTATAAGAGCACCAGACAGCGAAATCGACGTTCCAATCGTGTAAGGCGAGGGGCACATTACCAATGGCATGCGCAAGATCGATCCCGACGGTGGCGCCGCGCTTTTGAGCCGCAGCGGTGATTTTTGGAATGTCGAACAGCTGCCCGGTGAAAAAATTCACACCGCCGATTATCACAACTGCAAGCTGGTCCACGTGCGTTTCTAGTGCGGCCTCAA
>QHNU01000066.1:26041-29592 GCA_003218525.1 Verrucomicrobiota bacterium | reverse complement strand
ATTTCGTCGGTCGATAAAATGTGGCCATCATGAGGTGCAAATTCACCGTCAAGCTATTCATGCAGATCACTTCGGCCGGCTTTGCCCCAACCAGTCGCGCGATAGGATCGCGCAGCGTTTCGTGATAGGAGTACCAGGGCGTCCTTCCATTGAGATGAGCGTCGACGGCGAGATCCGCCCAATCATCTAGTTCCTGCTCGACGATTTCCCGCGCCGCCTTCGGCATGAGTCCGAGCGAATTTCCGGCTAAATAGATCAGTGGTTTGCCGTTCTTGCCGAGAGGGAGATGAAATTTTTCCCGGAACGGACGAAGCGAATCCTCGGCGTCGAGTTGATGCGCGAAATCTTCGTCGATGGAAAAATTAGTCATACAACAGCAGCAAACGTTCAACGGTCCGAGCCGGACTGGCAAACGCCCAACGTCCAACGCTCAATTCAGACGCTCAACACTCGACTACCCACCATCAACTGCTTCGGAACGGCGGCTGCATGAACTCGATCGTAATTCCGTCGGGGTCGCGAACGTAGACGACCCGTCTCCCTGCGTTCGGGCCGGTTTTGAGCGTTTGAGGCTTGCCAGCTGCGCGCCAGCCAGAGGCAACGATTGTGTTCAACACAGCCTCTAGATTATCGACCATGAGGGCAACGTGAGCTGAGCCGAAATCGCACGGTCTGAGATTTATACGCTTTCGATCGGGCGGAGCGTGGTACTCGAGCAATTCAATGCGGTGGCCGGGAGCCTTCAGGACTGCCAGCGAGATCTCCGCACCAAGCACTCCAGTGACTTCGCTGGCCAGATCACCCGTATGATGCGCCCGATGAGAAAGCTCGAAGCCGAGAACATCTTGCCAAAAAGCTAGTGATCGCTCCAGGTTCGAGACTGTGAAGCCGGTGTGATCGGCTGTCATGATGCGAAATGGCCTCGTGCTCACGTGCGGACTGTAATGGCAGGCGTATCGCTTGCGGAATCATTAATTGCAAAAGCACTTCGAAGACCTTTGCAAGGGCATAAGTACTTCACCAAGAACTAACGGGGATCTAGCTTACGGTGCGGTAGGGCAATCCAGTTCTCGAGAGGCGAAATCGCGAGAGATTCACTCATTCGCTTCCCGCTCATTCGGCCTGCGGGCCTGCCCGTCTATGCCGTGGCTTCCCACGCCGCTCCATTCCTCGACTTCGCTCCGAATGACAGAAAAGACCGCGCGTTTAGGCGACCGCTGCGATCACTTTGAGTTCGATTGCGATCGGCGTGGGCAGCGCGGTGACCTCGATAGTCGTCCGCGTCGGGTTAGGATTGCCGGGGCCGGCAAATTGTTCGGCATAGAGCTTGTTGTAGATCGGAAAGTCGTTCTTCATGTTGGTCAGAAAGACGGTGACATCGACCATGTCATTCCAACTTGCGCCGGCGTCTTCTAGCACGAGACGAACATTTTCAAACACCGCATGGCATTGCGCTTCGATGTCGTAACTCACAATATTGCCGGCTGCATCGAGCGTAACGCCGGGAATATCTTTGCTACCGCGCACGCGCGGTCCGATCCCGGAGAGAAACAGAAAATTGCCGACCTTCTTCGCGTGTGGGAATGCGCCCACCGGTTCAGGCGCGCGGGAGCTTTCGAACGATTGACTCATTTTTGCCGCCGTATGATCGCAAACCACGCTTTCGGGCCACCGTCGGAGAACCTCATTTCCTTGAACCTGGGATTCACTTCCACGCGGGCTGGTTCGATCGATTCAACCTTCCAACCTTGGTCGAAGGCGTCGTACAACTCCTGTCGCGACACCCGCCGTGGACCATCAGTTCCGGGTTCCTCATCACTGAAACACATCAGAAACAGCTGGCCTCCGGTCTCGAGCACGCGCGCCAGACCCTGGAGGTAGCGTCGGCGATCTTGATCCGAGAAAACGTGAAATAACCCGGAGTCGATAACGGTCGTGAATCGCGCGTCCCACTCGGGAAGCGTGAGTGCGTCCTTGACTAGGAACTGTACGTCCAGTTTTTGTTCAGTCGCTTTGAGTCGGGCCCGGCGGATCGCCTCCTTTGTAAAATCAATGCCGGTAACCCGGTGGTCTCGGGCGGCGAAAAAAAGGGACGTATCGCCGGTGCCGCAGCCGGCGTCCAGAACCGGACTAGTGACGCGGTCAGCGACAGTGACGAAGGGTCTCTGCGGTTTGCCGATGTCCCAAGGCGCTTCGCCAGCGTAGAACTCTTCGAACGCGGCACGATCTGGCACGTCGCTCATACGGATAAACTGGCGAACGATTCCGGCGGGCGCGAGCTTTCAAACGGTTCGCTCATAGTCAGAGATCGGAGGTCGCCGACCCTTTTTATCAATCGGCTTTCGCAGTCTTAACAGCAAAAGCCTTTGTGAAATGCTCTGAGTCTGAGACCCACCCAAGCAGGACTTCAGCGCTCAAAAGCGAAGCTTCGTGGTTAGTCCTCGGCAAATCGTGACCGATCGGCTCGCTCATGCAATCTTTGAGTAAAACACAAAGATAATCTCTGAACATCGCGTCTCTCACGGTCGACTCCACGCATATGCTTGTCGTTACGCCAGTGACAATCAGGTATTTGATTCCAAATTTTTTCAATATCGCGTCCAGATCGGTTTGGTAGAAGCCGCTGAAGCGCGTCTTATAAAGAACGATGTCGTTGAGTTGCGGCTTCAACTCAGGAACGATGTCGGTATCCCACATATCTCGGATCAGCACGCGACTTTCGCGTCCGTCCGGCGCCTGAATTTTCTGACCCACGCCAAATTTTAAATGGCGCGTGCGATTTACGGAATCGGTTGCGCCCAGATCGGAAAGGTCCGGGCGATAGCCCATCTTGAGATAAATGATTTTCAACCCAGCCTCGCGCGCTGCTGAAAGCACTTTTGCCGTCGGAGCGATAACGTTCTGTGCACCGGAAATATCGACGCCAGCACGGTCGAACATCCCGCCTTTAGCAGCGAAATCATTCTCCATGTCGACAACAATGACCGCGCTTCGAGCTGGATCGATCGCGATTGGTTCGGGTTTGGCAGCGAGGGTTACGAAGGCATTCTCAGCGGCGTCGGGCGAAGCTGCTCGTAATCCGATACCGAATTGAGCGGCGAGCACCGCAACGACAATGAGTCTGGCTATGAGGTTTTGCACGATGCGATGATTAACTACCAGCGATGGCGTCCAGCCGATAGTTCCTATTTCTACGTTAAACATCAAAGCTCGAACATTGAAGATCGACGTCAGCCCCCGGCGATGGCACCTATGATAAAGAAGGGTTCGGCGCCGTTCGCGACCATCTCGGGTAATAGAGTATCCGGCGGCTCGTGCGATAGATCTTCGCCACAGGCGAAGAAGCGGACGAACGGCCGCCGTTGTTGGGTGCCATGATCGCGAATCGTCCCGCGCAGCATTGGATATTTGGCCTCGAGGGCATCAAGGACCGTGCGTTGCGTCGCCTGGCCATCCGGGTGGAGCTGCACCTCTCCATTTAGGCGCGCAAGTGTGCGCAGGTGCGTCGGCAATACGACCCGTATCATGGCAGTGTCTAAACTTCGACTGAT
>QHNU01000066.1:0-25983 GCA_003218525.1 Verrucomicrobiota bacterium | reverse complement strand
AACCTGACCGCCGGTAGTGCCGAAGTAGATACCGCACGGTTCAAGCGAGTCGATTGACATCGCGTCGCGCAGCACATTGACGTAGCAATTGCGTTGCGGGAGACCTTTGGTCAGTTCTTCCCACTCGTTACCTCCTGTGCGACTGCGATAGACGCGCAGTTTGCCGTCGGGCGGGAAATGCTCAGAATCGCTCTTGATCGGGACGACGTAAATCGTATCCGGTTCGTGCGCATGAATGTCGATCGGAAATCCGAAGTCGCTTGGCAAGTTGCCGCTTACTTCGCGCCATGAATCGCCAGCATCATCGCTGCGCATCACGTCCCAATGCTTTTGCATAAAGAGGATATTCGGACGTGATGGATGCATGGCGATCCGATGAACACAGTGCCCTACTTCCGCATTCGGGTCCGGGATGTACTCAGAATGCAGGCCGTGGTTAATGGGACGCCATGTCTTCCCGCCATCGTCAGTACGGAACGCGCCTGCCGCCGAGATCGCGATGAACATTCGTTCGCGTTTTTTCGGATCCAGCAAAATCGTGTGCAGACACATTCCACCGGCGCCTGGTTGCCAACGTGGACCGGAGCTGTGACCGCGTAATCCTGCGAGCTCCTCCCAGGTCTCACCGCCGTCGCTCGAGCGAAACAGCGCGGCGTCTTCCACCCCGGCATAAACTGTGTCTGAATCCGTCAACGACGGTTCGATATGCCAGACGCGTTTGAATTCCCACGGATGCTGCGTGCCGTCATACCACATATGAGTCGTGAGCGGTTTGCCGGTTTCGGGAGAGGTGTCATAGACGAATTTGTTGCTCTCGCCTTTGGGCATGCCGTCCGAAGTGGCGGTCGGCTCGCCGGCGGGCGTACCAGGCTGGAACCACGTTTTTCCACCGTCGTCTGAGCGCTGAATGATCTGCCCGAACCAGCCGCTGGTCTGCGATGCATAGAGTCGATTTGGATCAACCGGCGAACCTTTGACGTGATAAATTTCCCACCCGGCAAAATGCGGGCCATCGACTTTCCACTGTTCACGTTTTCCGTCCGATGTTAGAAGGAAGGCGCCCTTCCGCGTGCCCACTAATACTCGTACTCTGCTCATCATTTAGATTTGTAGCCGCGGATTCGCCTGCGGCAAGCCTACAGGGCGGCGGGGTCCGCGGACGAAAAACGGATTGTTAATCGGATACTCAACCATCGATTGCTTGGATTTTAAAATTTGAATAGCAAGAGATGTCTCCACTTCTGTCGACATGACATGAAGAGGTTTATTTGGGACCGAACACTTTTTGGACGAGTGCTTCAAAGCGTGGATGGCCGCGCAAGGGATCGAGGAACTGATCGATTTTGAGGAAAGCAAGATTATATCCGTCGCGGTCCTCATAGGTTTGTTCAAGCAATCGGATTGCTTGGTCCTTTTGGCCAAGTCCGACATGAACAAGACAAAAATTGTAAGGCGAAACGTAACGTTCCTTAGAAGTCTGCCGCAGCCGATCAAACGTGGCCAGGGCCTCGTCTCTGCGACCGATCTTTGCGTAAAGGTGACCGAGTAAGGCTTGCGGCAACGGGTCTGGATCAAGCGCGATCGCCTTTTTGTATTCACTCATTGCTTCATTCGTCAGACCTTTCATCTCCAGTACTTCGCCCAAATTCCAGTGGGCGTAATAAAACCCCGGGTCCATTTCCAGCGCCTTGCGCAATTGGGCAATTGCTTCGTCGTACCTCCGCGCATTGAAAAGAACGCCGCCGAGGTCAGTGTTGATGATGATGGAGAGGGGATCGAGCTCCAGCGCCCTGTGCATCTCCGTGATTGCTTCTTCAAACTGTCGAAATGGCGCTAAGACGCTTTCGCCATACCAATGGTGGGCGGTGGCGTAGTTTGGATTAAGCTCGATGGCGCGCTGAAATTCGCGGCTTGCTTCGGTAAAGTTGAGGTCATAGGCAAGAACCGCTTCGCCGAGCGAGGCGTGCGCTTCGGCAAGGGTATTGTCTAATTCGAGCGCTTTCTGCGCGGCGGCTTTCGCCTTCGGCAAGCTATCTTTTGGACTCGCCGCTGCGAATCCTGACATCAACACATAGGTGTCGGCTAAACCCGCATAGGCAAGAGCAAAGTCAGGATCCATGCTGATCGCCTCCTGGAAGTATCCGATGGCTGTCTTGAAATCGCCGGCGGTGCGTTTGTTCCAGAAATATCTGCCTTTGAGATAAAACTCGTACGCTTCGGTGCTGACTGTCGGACGCTGGACAAGGGCGTTCTTTTCCGACCCGCTCAGTTTCGCTTGAAGAGTGTCGGCGATCGTCTTCGCGATTTCGCTTTCAACCGCGAAGATGTCGGTAAGCTTCCGATCGTAGGTTTCAGCCCAAAGATGTGCGTCGGTGGCAGCATTGATCAACTGCACGGTCACCCGCACACGATCATTTGCCTTCTGCACGCTACCCTCCAGGAGATTTGATACTCCAAGGCGTTGCGCGATCTGCGGCAGATCGTCTGGTGAACTTTTGTAGTGCTGGGTCGAGGTGCGGGAGATCACTTTGAGATCAGATATCTTCGCTAGTCGGGTCAGAATTTCGTCCTGGATGCCCTCGGCGAAGAAAGCATTGTCGGGGTCACGACTAAGGTTTTCGAACGGCAGGACCGCAATTGATTTGGATGGCAACGATGCCGGACTGCGGCTTCCGATTACCGTGTAGCGACCGAGCAAAAATAAACCCACTGACATGGTGCCGGCGATGATCACGACAAAAATCCAAGCGCGGTTCTTCGAATGGGGTACGCCTTTATGGTCCACAGCTTCGGTGCGCTGTAAGCCTTGCGGCGTCAGCTCAAAGGCCCAGGCAATAATGAGTGCGATCGGAAAACCGATCATGATCAGCAACACAACCAGCCGCACCGTCCAGTTTGGAATTTCGAAAAACGGGAAGACCTGCGTCGCAATCTGGATGAGCAACCACGCCACAACACCGTAGGCGATCGCAACCTTGTAAACGTTACGCCGCTTTAGCTCGGCGAAAAAGCTCGGCAGATTCAAAGCTCTATTTCGCAATCCAGATGCTTTTCAGGTCGGTGAAGAAGTCCGCCTTCGCCCCCGCTGCCTTTGCCTCGCTTCGGTGTACGAGGGGCTACGCGGTGACAGGCACAGCGCCTTGCAAGCTGGCTCATTTTGCTATGCAAATGTTCTTCGGCTCCGTGAAGAATCTTAACGCCTCTTCGCCGCCTTCACGACCGACGCCGCTTTGTTTCATGCCGCCGAAGGGCACACGCAGATCGCGCACCAGCCAGCAATTCACCCAAACAGTTCCGGTGTGAATGTGCTCGGCGACGCGATGGGCGCGATTCAGGTTTTGCGTCCAAACGCTCGAGGCCAAGCCGTAGTCGGTGTCGTTAGCGTAGCCGATCACTTCCTCCTCGTCGTCGAACGGTGTGATTGTGATGACCGGCCCGAAAATTTCTTCGCGGTTTGTGCGACATGAAACCGGCAGGCCGGTAATGACAGTTGGCTGAAAAAAGTAGCCGTCCTGACAGCGGTCGTTGATCAAATTCGGCGCGGACCCGCCGAGCACAACCTTGCCACCTTCTTTCTGCGCCAGATCGACGTAAAACTTCACTTTATCGAGCTGAGTTTTGTTCACCATCGCGCCTTGATCAGTCGTCGGCTCCAGCGGATCGCCCACTTTCAGCTTCGACGCTTTATCGACAAAACGATCAACGAAGTCTTTGTAGGCCGATCGCTCGACGAATACGCGCGAACCGCACAGGCAAACCTGGCCCTGGTTCGCGAATGAAGAACGGACGCTCCCGGCGATGGCGGCGTCGAGCTCGGCGTCGGCGAAAATGATATTCGGATTTTTTCCTCCGAGCTCGAGGGAAACCTTCTTGAACAGAGGCGCGCACATCTCGGCCACTTTGCGGCCAGTCACTGTACCACCGGTGAATGAGATGGTACCGATTTTCGGATGCCCGGTGATCGCGGCTCCAACGTTTGGTCCGGTTCCGTGCACAATGTTGAGCACCCCATTGGGCAATCCAGCTTCGCGACAGAGTTCGCATAAAAGATACGCGGTCATCGGCGTCAGCTCGCTCGGCTTGGCAATGGCCGTGTTCCCGACGGCAATAGCCGGTGCGATTTTCCAGCTCAACAAATAGAGCGGTAAATTCCACGGCGAGATCAGCCCTGCGAGGCCGCGCGGCTGCCGCAGGGTGTAATTGAAGGCGACGTTATCCGTTATGTGCGCTTCCGAATCGGTGTGGAGGATCGCAGTAGCGAAAAATCGAAAATTGCTGCCCGCGCGTGGAATATCCATCGTGCGCGCCAGAGAAAGCGGTTTGCCCGTATCGATCGATTCCGCGCGCGCCAGCTTCTCCAGGTCGCGCTCGATCAGATCGGCAATGCGCAACAGAATGCGTGATCGATCTGCAGCCGAAGTGTGTGACCAATTCGGAAACGCTTTGTTGGCCGCCGTCACGGCGAGCTCAATGTCGCGGCCGTCACTATCAGCGACCTGGGAGTACGGTTTTCCCGTCGCCGGTTCGATATTGTCGAGATATTTTCCTCCGACCGGCTCAACGAATTGACCGTCGATAAAGTTGCGAATTTGGAGTGGTTCGGTGCGCACTGTTAAGATTGTAAGCGCCGAAGGCCTAGGGCTCAATCAAGACAACGGTGGACTTTGTTCGCTACGCCGGCTCTACCGGTTTGTGCGATCGGAAAGTTTCCACAGCCAGAAACTCATGGCCCCAGAGATTACAACGGCCACCGCGCTCCCCCATAGTGGCAAGTGATTGCCAGCGACAATTACGTCCGCTCGTGTGATCAAGCGCAGCAACTGCGCCAAACACACCAATCCGAAGATGGCAGCGGCGACCCTCAGGCCGAGGACGATTTGTGAATTCACCTGGACTCCTCTTCCGGATTAATAGCTGTTTTTGATGTCATGACAGCAATTCATTTCCGAGCCACACCCAAGCACCAGTCACCGCTGATAAAAAGGCGTTTCAGGCGGACTTGGAAGGGTTCTTGCCTTTAGATTGTTGTGAAGCCTATGCTGAGCGTCAGCGTTCATTCGAAATCAATCAACTAACTTTATATGAAAAACACAGCAACCGTTGGAGCTTTTGCCGTCGTTGTTCTCATCAGCACGATGATCGTTGCCTGTGCTGAAATGGGTGGCACGAGCAACAAAGTTTCCGTGCGAAAAGAGGAATTGCTTGTTCAGGCCGGGTTCAAGGTTAAGGCGGTAACGACAGAGAAGCAGAAGCAACACCTGGCTGCGCTGGCTCCGAACAAAGTCTCAGCCGTGACCCACAATGGAAAACTGTATTATGCCTACCCGGACGCGGCTCACAACCAGGTCTATGTCGGCAGACAGCCACAATATAACACCTACAAGCAATTGTTAGGGCAGAGAATCGCTGAAGTGGGCCCAAACTTAGGAATCGCTGAAGAAACAGCCGGACCGCACCGCATTCTAATCCGCCAGTTCGATGGTTGGGGACCCCTCGGCGAATAAAACGGGCCGGTCCGTCCCATTCTCCTTGCGAGTGTTACAGGGAAAGAAAGTCGCCGCCTTACCAGCATGGCGGTGAGGAAGGAATTACGCGGCTGCGGTTTAGCTCCAGTTCACAGACCGCCAGGAGCAGGAGGCGACAGAGCAGCCCGCGCAGAAAGACAAACTCGCTATGTAAAAGACGTTCTGTCGCGAATTGAACGAATCAGGATTCCCGCTCGCCGCGGATGAACTGCTCAACGCAACGATGAGCTTCGTCATCGGTCATTTGGACCGGGGGGTGCTTGGAAAAATAAGCGGACGCCGAACGCAAAACACCCCCAATGCCGCGATCCAACCCAAGCTTACAACAGCGGATGGCATCGATCGCAATTCCGGCGGAGTTGGGTGAGTCCTCAACCGAAAGCTTGAGATCCAGTTCCATCGGCACGCCGCCAAAAAGGCGCCCCTCGACCCGAATGAAAGCGATCTTGTTGTCGCGTTGCCATGGGACATAGTCGCTCGGGCCGATATGGATATTTTCATCTGCGAGCCGTTCCCCAATAACGGATTGGACGGCTTCGGTTTTTGAGGTTTTCTTTGAGGCTAGGCGGCTGCGATTGAGCATGTTCAGGAAATCAGTATTTCCACCGGTGTTTAACTGGTAGGTCCTCTCCACTTTGACGCCTCGCTTGCGAAAAAGATCAACAATGGTGCGATGAATAACGGTCGCACCCATCTGCGCTTTGATGTCATCTCCGACAACCGGCAGATTTTTGTCGGCAAAACGCTTTGCCCAGATCGGATCGCTAGCGATGAAAACGGGTATGTTGTTGACAAAGGCGAGGCCCGCCTTCAAGGCGCACCCGGCATAAAAACGCGTCGCTGCCTCCGAACCAACCGGCAGATAGTTAACGAGAATCTCTGCGCAGGAGTCTTTCAGTTCAGAGATGATCTGTTCCTTCGTAGATTCTTTTTCCAGTGGAAGAAATGTTCGAAGCGGGTCCTGCTCGCGCATATGGGGTGCATAGCTGTCGAAAACACAGCCCATTTTTACGATTGCCCCCGTCAGACTAACCTTTTCACAGAAGATCTTTGTGCAATTTGGAGGAGCGAAAATGGCCCTGCCGACATCGAGACCCACCTTGCGACGATCAATATCGAATGCGGCCACGACCTCAATGTCACCCGGTCGGTACGATCCGATCTCGCGATGCATGAGGCCGACAGCAGTGCCGTTGGTCGACGAACCTTGATAAAAGTTTATTCCTTGGACGAGCGAACTGGCGCAGTTCCCGACCCCAACAATAGCGATTCGGATCTTTCTCATTCTGAAAGCACCACCTTATCCGTAGTAACGACGTTCGAGCAAGATACAAGTTTACGGCTCCATATCGGGCGTCGCCCGACAACGTCTAAATAACGAATATTGAGGTTTTCGCGCATTTTCGATAGAAGCACAATTAGATGGGGCCGGGATTTTTATTGAAAAATCAAATCGCGGCGAAGAGATAAACCAAATGCGCCTGGCATTTGCGGCCGCAGTGGTCCTGGTCGCTTGTATTTTGGCCGGATCAATCCCGGCCGAGACCTCCACCTACAGTATTGGAGGAGCGGTCGCACTTGCCCAAGCTCACAACCCGGAAATCGCGATTGCGCGCAAGAAACTCCAAGGAGCGCGCGGCGGCATGATTGAGGCGCGCTCCGGATATTTGCCGTCTGTGGTATCGACCGGCCTGTTCCGGGAGCACCAATACCAGTCTGATACGCAACTTCGCAATGAGGACTACAACGCGTCCGTGCGTATCGTCCAGAATCTTTACACCGGCGGCGCGGTCACGAGTCAGGTTGCAATTGCACGACTCAATTTGGAGAAAGAGAACTTTGAGCTGCAAGCGGTTTTGAACAGAGTCACGATGGATGTGCGGATCGCTTTTAACGAACTCCTCTTGAATCGGGCGAAGGTTGGCGTGCACGAACAATCGGTCGCTGTCCTCCAAGAGGAGCTGAAGACACAGCAGGACCGGCTTCGTGCAGGGTTGGCGGGCCAATTAAATGTCGGGCGGGCCGAGGTTGCACTAGCCAATGAGCGAACGGAGTCAATCGATGCTCAGACGCAGTTAAAGAATTCCTATCTTCGTTTGGGCGAACTACTCGGGCCGAGCTTCGGTCCAAATTCGCCGAATTCGCAATTCGAAGTATCGGGCCAGTTGGAATATCAGCCGCATCGCCCGGATCTAAACGAGTGTCTGGCTCGAGCTGACCGCGAGCGACCTGAGATTAGAGCTGATCAAATAGACATTGAGATCGAAAATCGACAGGCAGATCTGGATAAGAGCGAACTGCGGCCGCACGTCGAGGTCTTTTCCGGTTACGAGGTTTACAATCAAACCGACCCGACCATTCATCCCGAGGTTAATTACGGGTACGTGGTCGGACTCAATGCGAAGTGGCATATTTTCGATGGTTTTGCGACCAAAGGAAGGCTGCAAGCGACACACGCCCGCCGGGACGCAGCCGTTCAAACGCTGGAGGCTATGCGTCTTTCGGTGGCATCAGAAGTCCGCAGCGCCTTTCTTGATTTGGAACAAGCTGATCATGTCCTCGAATCAGAAACAAAAAATGTAGAAACGGCGAGTGAATCGCTTGAGATTGCAAAGGCCAACCTAAGTGCAGGCTTGGGAACTCAACTCGATATTTTGCAGGCGGCCGCAGATGTGACGCGCACCCGTACCACCCGATTGAGCGCGATTTACCTGCATAATATGGCGCTGGAGCGACTCGCACGTGCTTGTGCGACTTTGCCAGATGCGCTCAGATTCACTTCGAAAACCTCCCACACCAAAGCAGCAGGCAAGAATGCGCCGGGACTCACGGCGACTGATGTCGCCCGTCCGCCGAACCGTCTGGATCAACGATGAAACGGTTAGGAATTATACTTTCGCTTCTAATCGTGCCCTTGGTAGCGACGACGCATGGGATCACTCTCGATGCATTGCTGCAAAAAACGATCGAGAGAAATCCGGAGATCCAGAAGGCGAGTCACGATTTAGCACAAGCTTTCGGACGCCGGCTGGTATTTCGAGCGGTGGCGTGGCCGGAGGCAACGATTGGAATCACCGCGGGCGCGCAAGGCGGACAACGCGCAGGCGAGAAACCGATTCAACCCTTCGGCTTCGCTTACGGCAACTTCAGCCAACCGATTTTCAACGCCATTGTGCCTCCATCGTTGCGGCGAGGTGATGTCGAGCTGTTGATCGCGCAGCAACGTCTAAATGTTGCTGTTGTTGAGCAGCTGCACGCCGCCCGGCTCGCCTTTTACACGGCAATTTATAATCGTTCGCTAAGAAAGGTGCGGGTGGAACAACGCCAGCGCCTCGAGCAAGACGTCAGCAGCCAAAAAGAAAGATACCAATCAGGTCTGGCCAGCCGCGACGTTTTGGTCGGAGCGGAAGTGCAAGCACGCGAACTTGATCCACGTATCGAGGCCGCCCAACGCGCCTATGATGGCGCCGTCCTCAAATTGGCCGAAGCGATGGGCGAAGATCTCGGGCCGGGCGCCAAGTTGCCAGAACCTGAGGGCGAATTGAATTACGCATCCGTCGATGTCGATCTTGATCGGGAAATTAAGAGGGCGTTGGAACGCCGGCCCGATCTGCAACTTGCGCGTCTGCTTGTTCGCGCTGCCAACGAAGACCAGCGGATTATCGAGGCAGCCTATTACCCGACCGTCAACGCCGTCGTATACGGCGATTATATTCCTGTCTCTGGAGTGCGCCGGGAGAACACAGCTTCCCCGCGCCGCTCCGACAATGTAATCTCCTCCGAAATTCGGGCCGGTGCGGCCTACACTTGGCAGGTGGTGGACAACGGCAAAACCTATGGGGCCGTTCTAAAGCAGCGCTCAGTGCGCGAAATCAACGAGCTGACTCTTCAAAAACTGGAGGCGGATGTGCCACGGGAAATGTCGCGAATCCGCCATGATCTCGAGGCGATTGGGGTGAAACACCGATCGCTTGCGGGGGCCTCCTCCATCGCTGAAGAAAATGCATCAACTGTCCAACAAAATCTCGCGGAGGGTATCGTATCGCAGTTCGAATTTCGGCTGGCTGAGAACGATTCGCTCGAGGTCAAGAGCAATCTAATCACTTTGGCATATCAACAAAATCTCGCGCTGGCGGAATGGGATCGCGCCACCGGGCGGTATTTTCAATTTTCCCATGATTCCTCGCAAAACGTGCGATAATTCCGATCCCTGAAGCTGCCGCGATCGAGGAACCTGGTTTGGATCATCGTGCCACTTGTCATCGTGGTCGCGGCCATCTGGTACTTGCTCTTGCCGGTGGCGGAAGTTGCCACCGTTCGTCGCGGAACCGCTCTCTCGGCCGTTTACGGGACAGTCCGCATCGAGCCGGCGTTTGTCGTGCATGTGCGCGCCCAAAACGCCGGGTTCATTCACTTGGCCGACCAATTTTCAGCCGGCCGTGGTGCCATCGGTAAGAGCGTTGAAAAAGGTCAGCTTCTCGCCACCATCGCGGATGAGACGACGGCCCGACAATTAAAACAAGCCCGCGCCGATTTGGCGGCAGCAACTCAACGCGCCGCGCTTCCGTTACCGTCCTCCGAATTGCTCAAGTCGGCCGAAGATAGCGTGCAACGGCTGGAGAAACTGGCCGCCTTAAGCAATGTCCCGGCCGTGGAATACCAAAAAGCGAAAAGCGAAGCGAACCGTTTGCGCGGCGTGGTAGAAACCGAACGGATTGAACGCGATCGCAACCTTGGAACGTTAGAAGACGCATGTAAAAAGCTCGAAGCTCAAATGAAGAACTCGGAGATTCGCGCTCCAATTGATGGACTCATTACCAATATTCAAACAATCGATGGCGAATTAGTCGGAGAAAGTAACGAACTCTTCACGGTATCATCACGCAAGAATTACGTGCGCGGTGAAGTAGATGAAGAGGATGTCGGCGAGGTAAAACCGGGGATGAAAGCGACTCTGCGGTTGTACGCATACCGCACCCAACAGTTTGCCGCGCACGTTTCTTCCATCCAGCCGGCGGCCGATCCGGAAACGCAGCGTTATACCATCGTGTTGGAATTGGAGAATGCGCCTGACAACTTGATGGGCGGCATGACTGGCGAGATGAACATCATTACCGGCACCCATGAGAATGTTCTTCTGGTGCCGACTCGGGCGTTGCTAGTCGATCAAGCCTTGGTCGTTAAGCGGGGAGTTGTGCAGGGCCGAACGGTCAAAGTTGGCTTTCGGACACTCGACTTCGCCGAAGCCATAAACGGCCTTTCCTTGAACGATCGTGTGATCGTGTCGGATCAAGATCGCTTCCGGCCAGGACGATTGGTGCGACAGCGTAAGATCGACGTCGTGGGTAAGACGACCGCGCCGTGACACCGCCGCTTTACATTGCGCTGCGCTTTCTCGCGCATCGCAAACGCGCTTTATTACTCAGTCTGAGCGGCGTGGTTTGCGGGGTGGCCTTCTTCATTTGCATGCAAGCCCAAACCCAGGGTTTCGCCAAATATTTCATCGATTCGACACTGGGGAGCAATGGTGCGCTCATCATTCGCTCGCGCTTCGAGCCGCGTCAGATCAACTCCATTGTGCCGACGAAAACTTCGAATACGAATGTGGCGCATCGGCAATATTTCGAGGGAATCACCAACGCAAACGAAATCATGCGGGTCAGCCGTCAATTCTCCAATGTCGTCTCTTGTTCGCCCGTTCTGCGCGGCACGCTCAGCGCGCGCTCAGGATTTGAGAATGCAACGGTCGAGCTTTACGGCATCGATCCCGCCCTTCATCTCCAGACGACCGACCTCGCCCACCAAATTGCGGGCGGAAGTCTGTACGATTTTCGCAATAGGCCGGATTCAGTCATTGTGGGATCGCGTTTGGCCGAGACCCTGAATGTGGAGGTTGGCGATACCGTGCAATTGCTCTCGCCCGGCGCCCAATATCGGCGCTTTGGTGTGGCGGCAATTGCCAAAAGCGGTGTCGGTGCCATCGACTCTACCCGCGTGTATTGTCATGCACGCGTGGCGCAAACGCTTCTGCGCAAGCCGTACGCGGCATCGCTCATCATCTATAAGCTTCGAGATCCGGACCGCGCACCGGCCTTGGCCCAGCATTTCGAGAACCTTTTTCAGCACGATGCCGCCAGCTGGCAGGAGCGAGAGGCATCTACGCTTCATCTTTTTCTAACATTGCGATTATCCGCCGCGATTACGGTGTCACTGGTGATCCTGCTGGCCGGTTTCGGAATTTTCAATGTCCTGACCATGACGGTGCTTTCTAAGATGAAAGAGATCGCAATTCTTCGATCAATGGGGTATCGACGCCGCGATATCAGCGCGATCTTTCTTTGGCAAGGAGGTATGATTGCTGCAGTCGGATCATTGGTCGGTTGCATGGCGGGGGCATTCCTTAGCTGGGGCGTATCGAAAATACCGATTCATCTCCGCGGCTTGCTTTCGACAGACTACTTCGTGGTCGCGTGGGATTGGCGGCACTATGTCTGGGCCATATTGCTAGCGATGATCTCGGTCTTTATTGCCAGTTATGTGCCGGCCCGGCGCGCGGCCCAACTCCCGCCCGTCACGACCTTGCGCGGCTCTAGTGTATGAAGCCTGACGCTTTTCTTAGTTGCCAGGATATCGAGCGGTATCTAGGGGAAGACGAATCGCGGGTCCACGCGTTGCGCGGAGTCTCTCTCGAGGTCGAGCCCGGAAGTGTTCATGCGGTGGTCGGTCCGTCAGGATGCGGAAAGAGCACACTCTTATATATCCTCGGACTTCTGGATCATCCGGATGGCGGCTTTGTCATGCTTGAAGCCGAAGCGGTTTCACACTTGCCCGATGATCAACTTGCCCGCAGACGCAATGAATTCATCGGCTTTATCTTTCAGTTTCATTTCTTGATGGAGGATTTTACCGCCCAGGAAAATGTGATGATCCCAATGCGGCGGCTGGGCCGACTACCCGAAACAGCCATGCGCGATCGAGCCGCGGGCTTGCTTGAGGCTGTTGGTCTCTCCGACAAACTTCAACGCGCAAGCCGTCATCTCTCGGGCGGTGAACAGCAGCGCGTCGCGATCGCGCGCGCCCTGGCCAATGATCCACGGGTCGTCTTGGCGGACGAACCGACAGGAAACCTCGATACAAAAAATTCGCGGCGCGCGTTTGAGCTTTTGCAAAGCATTGTCCATCAAAACCAAATGGCCATGCTCCTGGTCACCCACAATCCGGCGATCGCGGAAGCTTGCGATTGGATACATGAGATGCAAGATGGCCGCATCATTGCGAGCCATTCTCGCGGACTTGGATAGCACGAAAGATATGGACGGCGCTGCTCGCAATTCCCCAGCAGCAAAGCAAAACGAAACCCCGTGCTGGCATTCCAATGAGGAGGCAAAACGCGAACAACCATGTATAAATGTTGCGGCGACCGGCGACATAGCGCATAAGTCGATCGAATCGAGAGGCATCATCGAGTTTTCGACCAAGTCGCAGCGCAGCCGACCATCTCGCCACACGTTCGAGGAAATCCGCGCCCAAGAAAGCAAGCAAGAAAACGTAGGCATGCCGAACTTGACCGGAGACTTGAAAACGGTGGGCCAGTGCGGTCCACCACGACATCTCAATTAAATAATCAAGGACGTGTTCCCTTTTTCCGAGCTTGGTGGTTTGCTCCTTCAAGCGTGCCAACTTGCCGTCGAGACCGTCCCAAACTCCGAAAACCAGGGCGAGCAACACTCCAGCCCAGAGATATCCGAAAGCATAAAGCAGCGTCACGCCTACCCCGAGCATCGCCGCCATAAAAGTGACCTGATTTGGCGCGATAGATGTTCGGCACAAGTGCAAAACAAGCCAATTTTCAATTGGTGCGTGTATGATTGCCGGGAAATCGAGGACGTGTTTCTGCGTCGCATCCCGCAGCAGCCGTTCGGCCAGAGCGCGGTGCTCCGGCGAAGGAGCCGGAAAGAAAACCGGCCGAATATTTCTGCGCATACTTGGGATGTAGCCGGGCTGTCTCGCAGCATCAACGGAGACGATCCGGCAGCTCATCGCCTCCGAAGCAACCTCTTGCCTGAGCGAAACGGCCGGATCTTTTCCGATCAGCCACCCGCGCGAGAGCAGAAAAACGCAAGAGAGCTGACCGAAACTATGAGTGTCCGAATTTTCCCAAAATGCCTTGGTAAGCGACGGTGGATCGGAATCAATAAGAACGGACTCGGTCTGTGCTTCGGCCAGGACGCACAACAGGCGCTCATCGCAATAAAAGCCCGCAGAGACAATCAAAACACGTCCGTCAAGCGGCAGTGTCATGGCGCCAATGCAATCCAGAATCTCACCGATAGTGACCTCCGGGGTCTTGCGCTCACGAAATTTCAAAGCGACCTCTCCTCGGCGCCACGATGATTTACACGCATGGGTCGCCATGGATTCAACCGAGTTCGACAAAATCATCGCTTCGCCAAAGCCGAGCTTTCGGACGATGCGACGCAATCGCTCCAGCAGCGAGATTCCGCACAGATCGGTCAGTGCATCCTGAGAATCGGCGAGGATCAACAACGCCGGAAGAGGGGCCTTCATGTGATTAGTCGGGCCGATATGGCCGCGAAGGTTAATTTAAGCCGCGGTGACAGCCAGCGTTATTTCATCGAAGATTGGATCGCGTGCCCAGATCAATGACCACGATTGAGAGCACGCTGCAGGTTCCGCCACCGGTTGCCGACGCCCCAGCATGTGTCGATGAGACAGGGGCGGAACTAAAACGCGGCGCCTTTTTCAACACGATTGCGCTCCTCGCATCGAACTTCCGTGGCGTCTTCACGTTTCTGGTGGCGCGGCTGCTGGGACCCGCGGCCCTTGGCACGTTCGCGGTTGCCTGGGCGATGACTGACTTTATCAGCAAGATCGGCATCTTTGGCCTCGACAACGCCATCACGACATTTATCGCACGGTCGCAGGCGATCGGTGATCACGCCCGGAGCCGCGTACTGTTTCGTTTGGCCGTCCTCCTGGCGCTGGTCCAATCCGCAGTGACGGCCGCGATTGTCATCGCCGCGATCCATTTGTTTGGCGACCAACTTCGCTTACCGCGTGAAATGGTTTCTGCGCTTGCCGTCGTTCTCTGCGCGCTGCCCGGCATCGCCTTGTATCGCGTGAGCACTTCCATCTCGCGAGGGATGAAGGTGATGAAGCACGACATTTACTCGCGCGGCATGACGGAGCCAACGGCAACGACGCTCGCACTGTTGGTTGCTCTTGCCATCGGCTTCAAAAACTTCGCACCAGAGGTAGCGGCGATCGTCGGAACTGCGGCATCTGGCGTTGTCGCAGTCATGCTCGCTTCAAGATTGTTTAAGCACGTGCCCATGAGGCACGGCGCAGTCTCGTTTTACCGTGAAGCACAAGGTTTGCTCAGTTACGCGGCTCCAATCTGCGCCTACCAGTTGCTTAACACTTTCATTTTGCGTTTGGATGTCTTCATGCTGGGATGGTTTACTGGCCGCGCTCCAGGGGTCACACTGGCGACGGTGGGTGTTTATAGCGCGGTTGTCGATATCGCGAGCGGCCTGCGCAAGGTCAATCAGGCTTTCAACGCGATTTTCGCGCCCGTTGTCGCAGGAATGACGGTAACAGGCGATCAGGAACGCGCTGCGCACACTTACGCGCGACTCGCTCAATGGATGCTCTGGATCTTGCTGCCGCTAGTCGGCGCGATGGTGCTTTCCGGAGGAATAATACTCATGATCTACGGCCCCGCCTTCCGCCAGGGCGCTGCCTGGCTCGGCATCGTGGGGATCGCCTGTGCGACGACCGCCTTCGTCTCGTTAGGCGAGACGGTCATCATGGTTCAGCGCCCGCGTCTGAACCTTCTCAATTCCTCGATTGCTTGCGTTGTCTCGGTCGGCGCAAACCTGTGGCTGATTCCGCGTTTTGGAGTAATGGGCGCGGCCTTCGGCATTCTAATCCCCTACGTCATGCAAGGCGTTCTGCGCTACTTCGTCCTTCGCTTCGTCTTCGAATGGCGGAACCCCTGGCGAAGCATCCGTCCACCTGTCCTTACGGCCATCGTTGCCCTCATCCCGGCACTGCCCTGCCGTCTGCTTTTGCCCGGAGTGGCCGGCCAACTGACCGCCGGTCTGATATTCCTCGCGATCTTCGGCGCTGGATGGTTGCATCACAGACGCTCGAACAACTTGGCCTGATGAAACATGTTTTTCTCACCGGAGCGAGTTCCGGAATCGGTTTGGCTACGGCGCGCGTGCTGATGGGGTGCGGTCACGAGGTCTGGGGAACGGCCCGCGATCCCGTGCGCCTCCCCCAGCAAGAACATTTTCATCCAGTTCAGCTTGATTTGCGGAACAGTAGCGAGATTGATGGAGTGTTCCTGCGCGCACTTCGCCAAGCCGGCCACTTCGATGTCGTCATCAACAACGCCGGCAGCGGCCACTTTGGTGCCGCCGAACTTTTGTCGATCTCCGAGATGGCGGATCAGTTTCAAATCCTCTTTTTCGCCCCGGCGCGTGTGATCCAACTCGCTCTCTCCGCGATGCGTCCGCGAGAAACTGGCCTGATCATCAATGTCACTTCCCTGGCGGAGCGCTTCCCGGTTCCGTTCATGGCCGCATACAACGCTGGCAAAGCCGCGCTCGCTGCCTTCACCATGTCGATGCAAGTCGAGTTAGCTCAATCGCGAATCCGCCTAATCGACCTCCAGCCGGCCGATATTTGTACGAACTTCAACAACGCCGTCCCCAAATCCAATCACGATGGATTGTACTCGGTTAAAACCGCGCAGACGTGGGAAATCATTGAGCGTAATCTGAAAAATGCGCCGGGACCGAACCTCGTTGCGCAGCGTGTGGTCAAATTGATCGAGCAGGCAAGTCCGGCTCCGCGCGTAACAGTTGGCAGCGCTTTTCAGGCGCGCATGGCTCCGTTGATTTTTCGATTTCTGCCGCAACGTCTCCGTATCTGGGGGCTAAGAAAATACTACCGCCTCTGATGACAAATTATTCCGGGCCCCCTTCAACGCCGCGTATTTCCGAGGCGGTTATTCTCATGGCCGGGTCCGGTTCGCGGCTCCGCACCGACGGAACGAATTTACCAAAGCCCCTTGTTCCAGTTTTCGGTCGTCCGCTGATCTTATATGCGCTGGAAGCGCTGGCCTTCGCGGGGATCAAAAAGGTTCACTTGGTCGTTGGATTCCAGCGTGACCTGATTAAGGCCCGGGTGCGCCCCCTGATTCCGGCCGAAGTCGATGTTTGTTTCATCGAGAATCGCGATTGGCAAAAACAAAACGGCATCTCGGTGCTGGCCGCGGCCAATCAGGTTGAGGCGCCTTTTCTTTTGATCATGAGCGACCATTTATTTGATCAATCGATTCTCGATCTTCTCCTCTGCACGGCCGTTCCCGATCAAGTCAATCTCGCAATCGACCGCAAACTCGATTCCATTTTCGATCTCACGGATGCAACGAAAGTCCGGACCTCGGGTGATCGAATTATTGCAATGGGGAAGGATTTGGCCAGTTATGACGCGATTGATACGGGCTTATTTGTTTGCCCGGCCGATATCTTTAGCTATCTCGAGCACGCCAGGCGAAACGGTGACTGCAGTCTGACTGATGGAGTCCGCTTGATGGCCGGCGCAGATAAGGTGCGCGGAGTCGACATCGGAGACGCCTGGTGGCAGGACGTTGACACTCCCGAAATGCTGCAGCGCGCCGAGGAACACGTTGGCGCAATTTTAAATAGGTAACTCGCTCACGGGCAGGTCGAGCAGGTTCTCAGCGAGTTTTCGCGGCGATCGGAATAGAGCCTAATCGAGTTGCGAGACGCCGGAGGGAAGATTTCGCTCGTCACGAACTGAAACCGGGCTGACGGCGCCAGTTGTCGAAGTAACTATTCGAACGCGAGCAATTTAGGGTGCAGGTCGCGTGGCAAGGTTTGTAGCTGTAAAACTGCTCCCGTAAATCATTATGTGTATAATCCATTAATGCCTTGGACCAGACGGCGCGGGTTTGTGAGCACCAATTCACCCTGCCGTATTCATCAACATAAAGATAGCGGCTCCCGGCACGACACTTGAACGGAGCGGAACCCTCACGTATTAGGCGTTTGCGGTAGCTCGAGAGCTCCGGCCACCTTCTCGGAAGCATAGCGACGATCTTCTCGAAGACCTTTATTTCCTGGCTGTTCAGGTTGATCTGACCGTGGCTATCATGCACGAGGAGAACGCGGGAAGAAAATCCCATCTTAAGCGCAAAAGAGACAATCTCCTCGGCCTCTTCCGGAGGACAAGCGCCGATGACGCTGCTAATCACCACCGGAAAACGGGCATGATCCCGAAGCCACTGGAGACGTTTCTTGAGGTTATTCAGAACCTTCTGCGTCGTTTCGTTGGCGTGAACGCCGTCAATGGAGATCTGCATTTTCTGCAGCCCAGCCTGGTTGAGCGTTTCAATCATTTCTGGGCGCAAAAAGAAACCATTGGTGATCATGCTGGTACGGTAAAAGCGAAGCTCACGGCAGGTGCGAATAAGGTGGGGAAGATCCGGGTGCAATGTGGGTTCGCCACCGGTGAGAGAAATGCCAAATGTACCGAGCTCCTTGAGTTTCCGCAGACGGTCCTCCAACACTTGCACGGGCACCGGGTCGCTGGATTTGTCATACTCGGAGCAATATCCACATGACAAATTACAGCGCCGGATCACGACCATCTGGGTCAGAAATGGGCTATAGCGGAGTCGAAAGAAAATATTGGGTGCGGCGGGAGACGCCGCGGGCGAGGAAGTTGGAGCCGACACAGAGACTTTGGCCATAACACCGAGTTGGGATTGTAGCAAGAGCTAGGGGAAACCGACACTTGCGAAGCAAGTGCTCGGTGTCTAGTACTACAGCGCCGTAGCAAGGATTCGATCCGTTGGGCGGTGTCCAGGAAAGTAAGATGCGCCATGAATGTGTCATTATCGCCGATAGCCCCGGTGCCTTGGTTGAGTTGTGCGGTATCTCGATATTGGAGCGCCTCTTACGCACACTTCAGCGCTGCGGGCTTAAACGCGCAATCGTTCTCTCCACCACTCCCCAACTAATCTCCGACGCGCTCGCCCAACCGTCGCGGCCCCGCTCAGAAATCGATCTTAGAGTTTGCCATCGACCCGATGGAGGAGGGATGATTGAGGAAATCGTCGCTGCTCGGCCGGAAACTGGACAATTGCTGCTGGTGATTCGCGGCGATGTCGTTTTCGATGGCCGGCTTTTAGAACTTCTCCTCGCGCAGAATTTCACGACTGGGTTGGTCGATTCTTCGGTACCGGCACAATTCGAGTCACTGGTCGCTTCCGCACAGGACACAAATGCCGGCAAATTTACCGGTGCGGCGCTGCTTCAATACGACTGGACTTTGCGGCAAAACGGATCGTTCGACGAAGCCATGCGGGCCGGATTGGAACGACAGAGTCTCGCGGTCTTGGATGTAACGGAACAGCCTTTCTACGATAAGGCCCTGCGGCGAAAACTCAGACCGTTTTGGTTCCCGGCGCCCTCCGCCTCGAATACAAAGGTCGCCGAGGGCATTCTGCTCGACTCAGTGCAAAAAGGCTCGCTCGATCTTCCAGCGCTGATCCACGCTCCGATTGAAAGGTTCCTCATTTCACATCTGTGCAGGACTTCAATTAACCCTCATCAGCTAACGATCGCTTGGATCGTCCTCGCTTCTATAACAACGATTCTTTTCACGTTCGGTCACCTGATCTGGGGGATGGTGCTCGCTCTGATTGTCGGCATCCTTGACGGGCTGGACGGGAAGCAGGCACGGATCAAAGTGGAAACATCCAAGAGCGGCAAACTTGAGCATCGGTTCGATTCATTATTCGAGGTGGCTTGGCCGAGCGCTCTTGCCTATCACTTTTACACGACGGGCCAGCTGCCGGCAGCTTTCATTTATTTGTCCGTGCTGCTATTGGCCGAAGCTCTGGACGGGATCGGCAAAGCTGGCGTTTATTCCGTGTCTGAGAAATTGCTGGTTGAACCAGGTCCATTCGATCGAGTTGTTCGTCTGGTCGGGGGGCGCCGCAACATCTACATCTGGGTTTTGGCGGTAAGCGTCATTTTAAGGGTTCCTGCAAAGGCGCTCATTGTCATGGCATGGTGGGAAGCACTCACCGCGGCAGTCGACCTTGCGCAAGCGGCCTGGTCGCGTCGCCTTCTCCAGCGTAAAAAGTCCTGGCGATCCTCCTAAGCTAACGACTTCCGGTAGATCCGATACGTTTTGTATCGCCGTGCGCCAATCGCTTCGAGAAAGCGGTTGATCATGGTGTTGTTTTCCAGCGTCATGCTTAGCTCGCCCTTGAATCCCAGCTTGAACATTACCTCTTCAATAATCCGCAATACCAGCATCTCTGCGACGCCATGTTGGCGAAATTCTGGACGAACGCCCATCGCAATGAGTCTCGCTTTTCTGAGGCGTCGTTTCTCGTACAAAAGTCCTATCAGGCCAATCGGCAGACCAAAACTGGTGAGACGTCCATTGATTTTCTGGAGTGCGACATTGATATCCGGGAGGGCGATAATGAAACCGATCTCTTCCCCATCGATCTCCGCGATCGCGGTAAATTCTGGCCGCAAGAGCGGTTTCATTTCATTGGTCAGGTGCGTGAACTCGGCCTCGGTAAAAGGCACGTAGCCCCAATTGTTCTGCCAGGCCTCATTGTAGATCCTCCGCAGGCGTGCACTTTCCGCCGGCAGGTCAGCCAGGTTACCGGGCCGGATTGTGAACCGCATCCGGGATTGCAGTTTCGCCTCCAACTTGCGCAGCCGGTCCGCAGCTTTGCTGGCGTCACTGAACCACCACGCATACAAATCCATTGTCTTGCTAAAACCCCGCCTTTCGAGGAGTTCGGCGTAATAGCGCGGGTTGTGCGCCGTAAGGATAGTGGGCGGATATTGAAAACCGTCGATCAATAGCCCGCAGACGTAGTTTGTCGAGTAATCGATTGGACCCATTATTTCCAATCGGCCTTTACGTCGAACCCACCCTTCCGCGGCATTGAAAAGTGCCGCCGCGACATTGTCATTATCGACGCATTCAAACTGGCCAAAGCAGCCGACGTTGGAGTCATGTGCGGCGTTATAGTTTGGATCATCGCTAGCCATAATTCGGCCGACCACTTCGCGATTCTGTCTCGCCAGGAATAATGCGGCGTCGCCGTGTTTGTAAAAAGGGTGGGACTTGCGATTGAAAAACGCTTTGCGTTCGATGATTAGCGGAGGCACCCAGGCATGGTCGTTTTCGTAAATGCGCCAGGGAAACCGAATAAAGGCATTCCGGTCTGCGCGTGAACGCACTGGCGAGACCTCAATCCCGGGCACGACCAACAGATTTTCTAACGTGTCGTCGCCAATTCTATCAGCGATTGCGACATGGTTTCCTGCCGATGAATCAGGTAGACGAGAAGCACGTTTAGAATGGTCACTTCAACCCAGAAGTACCAAATGGGTTGACCGAGACATTAACAATCCCCACAGCTTGAACATTGGCCTGGCGGAAATTTGATACCGCGTCCTGAACCATTCCGGAATCTGATGAGGAAATCGATTCGATACTTCTCGCAATCTGTTCAGCTGGGGTGACAGCATTTCCTGTTGCCGGGTGAAATTTAAATAGAGCGCGAGCAAAAATTTGGCCCACGGCTGATCAGGCCAACGGAGTTTTCGATAATTCGCGCGCAAGATCATGGAGGAATCCAAATCCATCGGTAACCCACCTTTCACAAAATAAAGGTAGGTAGTCCGATAGTAATCGGCGGCGGCGCCTTGCAAACCGTGACTAATTCCGGCAGTCACCGCCAAAAACCAAACGAGCGGTGATGCACCTTCAATCGAACAACGAAGCGCCAAATTGAGATAGATACTTAAGAAGATGAGATGATCGGCCAGACTGTCGATAACACGACCTCCCCGGCTCTCCGTTCGGGTTAAACGGGCCAACTGCCCATCTGCGTTATCGAGGGCATTGGCGAAGACATGCAGCGCCATGCCAACGATATTGGTCGCTAAATTGCGGTAAAAATAGAGGTGACCCGCGATCACGCCGCAGACAGCGCCAAACAGACTGACTCCCGCCGGCGTGACACGCAGCCGCGCGAACAACTGCGCCAGCCAAAACCCAATTCTGCGATAGAAGTAAAGATCGAGAACTCCTTCAACCTCACGCGCTTTATAAGTCGCTTCCGGAAGGGGAGCTGGCTCGGTAATCTGCGCCGGCATTAAAAGCTGATCCCGAGCCAAGCCTCAGGCATTTTGCAGCGCAGTTGGAACCAGGGTGTCCTCGAGAATATTTAGCGCTTCATCGAGATCAGCGCGGGTGTGTTTGGCCGTCACACAGGCGCGGAAGCAAATCCGATGTTGTGGCACGGCCGGATAATCCACTGGCGCAACCCAAAGACCACGCCTCCGCAATTCATGACCGAGCCGATACATTCGTTCCCGATCCCCAATTACAATCGGCATGATGTAGGTGGTCGATGCCCCTGTATCGATACCGAGTCCACCCAATTGCGCGTGGAAGTAATCGGCGTTTTCCCAAAGTTGCGTTCGTAGTTCCGGCTTGCGAATCCCGATCTCAAGAGCTTTGAGAATCGCTGCGATTACTACCGGCGGAAGAGCGCACGAATAGACGTAAGGATGGGCGTAGAAACGCAGGTACTGCAGCGTTTCCTTTGATCCCGCAACAAATCCACCCAGCGCACCAAATGCTTTTGAAAATGTCCCGTAAACGAGCGGAAAATGATCCTGGACTCCAAATCTCTCGGCTGCACCGCGCCCATGCTCGCCGCATGCGAGCATGGAGTGCGCTTCGTCGATAAAAACCTTCGCGCCATGCGAATCAGCCACGGCGAGCAATTCTGGCAGATTCCCAAAGTCGCCCTCCATCGAATAAATCCCTTCGACAATAACCAACTGACGCCGGCCTTGTTGTCGTGCCAGAGCGGTGTCGAGTGAGGCTGGATCGTTATGTTCGAATTTTTCAGTGCGGCAACGCGAAAGCACCGCGCCATCGCGCAGACTGAGGTGCGAACGATTATCGAGGATTGCCACGTCGGTCTTGCGCAGGAGACCGGCAATCGTGCCGAGGGCGCCCCCGAATCCGCTGTTAAAAATCATCGCGTCTTCACGTTGTAAAAATTGCGCCACACGGCGTTCAAGTTCTCGATGCAAGTCAGTCATTCCTGAAAGCATCGGTGAACCGCATGCTCCCAGTCCATGGGTCCTGAGTGCTTCGTGCGCTGCCGCAATTACCTCGGGGTGATTGGCAAGGCCGAGATAATTGTAGGAGCAGAGATTAATGACCGATTTTGGCTGGCCACCATAACTAATGGTGGTGCGGGCGTCAGCGGTGGCCACCAGTTCTGGCTCATACAGATTCGCCGCCCACGCGCCAACTCGCATCCAATTGGTGAAACTTGGCGGAGCCTGAAGAGGATCGTCGGTCTCGCCCGCGAGGAAATTGCTAAGGCTGAGTTTTGCCGGGTCCTCGTTCATACGGAAAAATTGCCCGGGCCTTTTGAAGTGGATTTTGACCGGGTCACAAGAAACTCCGTGTTGATCGATAATTAGTCATTTCCTTATGGCGGCTCCGACAATTCGGCTGCCATATCGGGGCAGCCATTGTAATTGCGGAGCGGTTTCCGACAAGGTTTTTATCCGCCCTTTATCGGCGTAAGATCATAACTGGAAGTCGCCCCACTTTTATTTTCGTGTGGTTCGAAAAACGTAATCCCAAAGGGGCGAACTGACTCCAAAGCCGATGTGATCGTCGTGATAATGATGACGAAGATGATACTGTTTTAACCGTAGCCAGATTCCGCGTTTCATGGCGAAATGGTGTATCGCGTAATGGATTGCGTCGTAGCACACGTAGCCGAAGACCAACCCGGCAAAAATGGCCGGTGCAACTTGCCCAAACGTTAACGTAATCAGTAAATAGAATAACACGGCCAACGGAATGCTCACGACTGGCGGCATCACCAGCCGGCTGCCGTCGTTAGGGTAATCGTGATGAACGCCGTGGACCATGAAGTGCAAAAATTTTCCCGAACGACTTTTCGGTTCATAATGAAAAACGCACCGGTGAATGACGTATTCCAACAGCGTCCAGATTAGAATACCGAATGCAAAGAGCCCCGTGACGAGAAGGGGCGACAAGCTCCTTTGCCAGAGCGCCTGATAAAGAAAGTAAGCGATCACAGGCAGGTAAATGACGAGCGGTGTTGCCGGATGCACATGCGAAAAAAACTCCATGAAACGGCTTTGGAACATCGGCACGCTTTCATTTTTATTTGAGACGTAGAGCTGCGTCATTGATCAAAAAGTAATTGTCTTCGCGCTCAGGGCAACCGGAGTCGTTGGCCTGAGCATAGCCGGAGAGGATGGTGCTTCGTCCTTGTGGCGCTTCATTCTCTCAATTCGAGAAAACAGGCTGTACCGCTTGTCGAAAATGAATTCGAACAGAAGCCGGCTCCAGGAGGAGTGATACTTTAGGCTGTTGTAGAATTCAGGAGCCATCGCTCGCAGCTTCGGCAGGTTGTTCCACGGGATTGATGGCAAATCGTGGTGCTCGTTGTGATAACCCATGTTGAGCGCCAGCCGATTGATCGGCCCGTAATAACTGTAGGTCTCCTGTTCCGGATCGTTCGTGTAATGTTCCTGAATCCAACGTGCGCCAACCGGGTGCAGCCCGATGGAGAAGAAAAACGAAAACGCGAGGTATAGGAATCCTGGCCAACCGCAGAAATAGACCACAGCGACGTCATAAGCGATAGCGCAGGCGAAATTCACGCAGAACCATCGGTCCCACATGGTGATCGCTTTCAGACGTGGGGGCCGCGTGAGCTGAAAAAAAGGAAAGAGCATCAGCCAAATCGCCTTGCGATACCATTTATTCCCGACCAGGCGTGCCTCCCAATGATTAGCCAGGTCGGCATCGTGTTCGTAATCGCCCTGATGCGAGTGATGCCGTAAATGATAAACGCGAAAACCCATCGCACCCGGATTCAAATTCGGAAGATCGGCCAGAATCGCGATCAGCTTGTTTAAGCTCTTATTGCGCAAGATAAGGTTATGGGTCGCGTCATGAATGATCACGTAGTTGGCGTGATTGGCGAACGCTCCCACGCAATAGGCGATCAGCAAGCTAAGGCACCAATAGCTAAAACCGAGTTTCCCCATCCAAAATGCTATCGCTGTTTGCAGAACCACGATCGCGAGCGCGATCAGAGCGGTGTACGGATTTCTCACCATCAACTGTCGAACTTCCGGATGTGCTTTGATGATTGCACGCGCACGACCGGTATGCGGGTGATCAAATTCGGATTGGTAAAAGGCAGACTGCATGGGCGGGCATCTTCTCTAGCATTGAACCGGCGAAAAGGCCACCTCGCGAAGATGCTGACATGATTTTTTACCGTAGAAGTTCGCCATAACTTTCGTCGAAAAATGAACGAAAAACTTTTTCAATCGACAATCCAACAACGGCGGCAGGTTCTCTGCGCACCTGTTGTCCTTCTACCTAAACGAAGTGACGGAACGGAATGTTGATGGGCACATTTTAAGCAGATTACGTCGCGCGAGGGTGGATTTGACATCTAATAGGGGAAGATGTGTCGATCATCGGCGGCGATACAGATGGTGGATAAGCAAGATCATAGTTTGCGACACTTCCAGTGGGCCGCGCTCGGGATCGTCCTACTGACCATCGCGATCCGGCTTCCGTCACTTCTACATCCACAGCCAGTCGACGGTGAAGGAATATATTCTGTCGTCGCGAACGAAATTGTTGACGGCGGTCGACCATACCTCGACGCGGTGGAACGCAAGCCGCCACTGCTGTTCTGGACATATGCCGCGGTGTTCGAGCTGGCGGGAAAGTACGATTGGAAGGTGCTCCACATGGTCGCCTTGGTCTGGACGCTCGCTACGATGGCCGGTCTTTATATGATTGGCACACGGTTGTTCGATCGCAACACCGGATTGATCGCGGCGCTGTTCTACAGTGTTTTCCAACCCTGTGGGAGAGCGCAAAATATAGCCTTCGACGGCGAACTGTTGATGAATCTTCCTATCGTGTGGGCATGGGCGATCGGCCTCCGGCGGAGCTCGGCACGAGTACGACCCGAACTTCTGCTGTCGGGTGCACTTCTGGGCGCTGGATTTTTACCTAAACAACCGGCTGCGATCGCCGCGGTTCCTCTGGGGATTTATCCACTTCTCCTAAGTCATCGTACGAGCCGCAGCTTGGTGCCAACCGCCTCCGTCATTCATGCCGCCATGCTTACAACCGGGTTTTTTGGGACTCTCGCGCTTGTGGGGGTCGTGCTTCATCGGCAGGGCATTCTCCGCGAGGCAATCTATTGGACGATCACCGACCATACGATCCCGTATGTGTTCTGGAAAAAGGGAACCTGGGACTGGCT
>QHNU01000286.1:4786-5318 GCA_003218525.1 Verrucomicrobiota bacterium | reverse complement strand
GCAGCAACTAAGTGGTCACGCATGTCGATTCGCGATTTCATTTTGTGCACTCCCCGGTAGCTGCTGTTTCGTTGCTATCCTTCTTGGACCTGCAAGTAAAGACGAAATTCCGATCGGCGTGTCCGCTGCTGTCGACATGAGACGCTTTTGCGGCAATGGCCCGCGCCAACAGCCCGCGGGCACGCGGCGTGTTCCGAAGTTCCAGATTCAGTTAAGCCGTTTTACGCCAGTACCGTCCAGCGATGCGAGCGGCGTTTAGTGAGTGTCGGTTGGGGCGGGCCGCTGAACCAGGGCTTCGAAACGCGGATCGTTTCGCAATGAATCCCAAAAAAAATTTAGGCGGAGATCGCCGTGAGTCGGTTGAAAGACAGCGCCCTCGCCGGCCGGGCGATCAATCAACTTATCCAATTCGGCAATGGCCAGATCGTTCTGCCCTGTCCAGGCATAAACCACCGCCAGGTTGCAGCGCACGGTTGGCGCCCCCTTCCTGCAGAGTTCCCGGGATCGGTTTCACAAACTCGGTATTAGTCGA
>QHNU01000286.1:0-4723 GCA_003218525.1 Verrucomicrobiota bacterium | reverse complement strand
GCTGAACGCAACCAGAAAATCCGCGTCGCGATTCTCTGATGCGATCGGAGCCATCGCCTGCTGTATTCGGTTTGCTGCCGCGTTGCGTAAAGCACTCTCCGTCATTTGCACATCAGCTGGAAGCCGTTGCCAGGTCGCCAACGCTTCATCGCCAACGAGTGAACTTGCCGCAACGAACACATTCTCGGTACGGGAAAGCGTACCTTCCAAATTGCCTAGTGAGGTGCGCTCGCCATTCGGTGTCTCTTCAAACTCGAACACGGTCAGGTCAGCGTAACGGCGCGCCTGCTCAAAACTCTTTGAGGTTTCCGCTAGCAGATTGTGCGCTTCCAATTTCGCCGTTTCGATCGAACTTCCGGGGCGGGGAGTTTCGAGCAGCCTGGCAAGTTGTCGAAGCGCCGCTCGCAACGCGTCTCGCAATCGGTCGATAGTGCGTTCCGGCCAAATGTATCGGTCCGGTGACGATGAGACCAAAAAGAATTCCAACGACGCGGTTGCGGACGTTATCGAGATCTGTGTCGGGCGCATAACCCTGGAAGACGCTGTAGAAAAACGCGAACGCTATCTGTAAACCCCCGTAGGAGATGAGCTCTGATCCGGTGGCAACCCACCCGGCAATGGCAGAGGCACAGGCCACCACCACAATCAACGACGCGATTGTGTCCATGTGCGGCATGAGGAAGACAATGGTCAAAAGTGCGAGTGCTCCGCCGAGGATACAGCCGCCGATCCTGAGTACACCCTTGTGCAGGGTCGCACCGGTGCTCTCCAGCGCAACAAACGTACAGGTGATCAACGCAGTGTGAATGCCGGACCAGTCAATCGCCATATAAAAGATGTAACAAAACATCGCTGCGAAGGTGACCTTGAGTGCAAAGTGCACGTGTGCCGGATTGGTGAACGCATCGGATACAAAAAAGCTTTTCGGCTTTGGAAGGTGTGCAGGCGGGCCCGGCGCATCCGGCAGAAACAACAAGTTCAGCACGACGGTGAGTCCGGCGCCGTAAGCGATCGCGACCCACAGCCAAAGGAGTCCTCGAACTAGCAGTTCAGGTGAGGGGACTGCTTCTCCAACCGACTGCGAGACAGCGACAACAAAACCGATGAGGAACCCGAGTGGCCCGAGCACAAAAATGCGTGACACATACATTCCAAGAAACAGTGCGATCGCCATCCCGGGAATGCGCAGTTCGGGATGACCATACGTGAATTTGTAAAGTAGGAGACTTGCGCCGATGCCGATGGTCAGGCCGATAAGCCCGATGACTCCGGTAAGTGTCGTGAGAAACTTGCTTTGCTTTGACATGAAGAAAGGCATGTAAGCGGTGACAGATAGCTCCGGCACCTGCAGCGTCATGGAAATGATCACGCACAAAACTGCGGCAGCGACCATGATCGCCGTTCGCCGAGCGCGTTCAGGCGTCGGTGCCAGCTCGCGTTTGAACCAGCCAAAAGAACCGAACGGCATGAAAACTGGCTCGGTCGTAACTGTGGCAATCGAATTCATTTAATGGGTGTGGGAGTGTCAACTCTTGCCAAAGAACTACGAATCACGGAAACTTCGGCAGTGTGAACTCGCGTTTGTCCAGCAAAGCATGAACGAAATCATTTTTGTCGTAGAAGAAGCGCTCGAAGGCGGTTTCGCAGCACGCGCCTTGGGCCAGTCCATTTTCACTGAAGCCGAAACTTTGGAGGCACTCCACCGACAGGTGCGCGATGCTGTGAATTGCCATTTTGACGCAGGGAGAGCGCCTAGGGTCATTCGCTTGCATTTCGTTCGTGAAGAAGTGTTGGCCGGTTGAACTGCAGGTGCGCTGATCGCCCTCATATGGTTAGTCGCCTCTCCTTTCCCAAGGGAGAGGGTAGGGTGAGGGTTCGTGACGTTAGTACCAGCGTCGAACCCCTCACCTTAATCCTCTCCAGCGCTCCGCCCGGTCGCGACCCCGGGGGAGAGGCGAAGAGCCAAGTAGTGACACCGACCATGTGCGAGTTCATTTGCCGGGTGCAGGACCATCGATGATCGCAACGGCTGATGCTCCCATGCGAAACAGATCTGGATCGGGATTCTCGACTTCGATCCGCACGGGGAAACGTTGCGCAACCCGCACCCAGTTCAGTTCGCGCTTAACATAAGGCACACCGGAGGGGGGTAGATCGATCTCGCCCTCTGGCTTAACCGCCCATCCGATTCCCTGCACCTTTCCGCGAAACCGCTGATTAGGCGCGGAGACCAGGTAAACGGTGGCTGGGCTTCCCGGGGCCATGTGCCGAAGCTCCGCCTCACGAAAATTGGCCACCACGTACCATCGGGTCGTGTCCAGAAGTGAAAACACCGGGACACCAACGCTCGCATAAGCGCCCGAGGAGATATTCAGGTTTATGACTCGGCCGTCGAAAGGCGCAACCACTTTGCAGTAGGAGAGATCCAGCTCGGCCTGCTTCACGGCTGCGGCTGCGCCGGGTCGTTGCGCGAGCAATGTTTGCAATTGGCTTAGCTGTGCGCGCGCCTGGTTAAGTTTTTGCTCGTCTGCAGCCACTTCCTGTGCGGCTACCGCAACCTTCGTTCGCGCCTCGTCGACTTGTTCCGCCGTTGCGAAATGCTTTGGCAGCAGCGGCTCGAGCCGGTGCAACGTATCCTCCGATTGCTTGAGCTGCGCGCTCGCGCTTTGAACGCCAGCCTCGGCGGCCTTGATTCCGAATTTCAACTGTTCTCTCCAGCGCGTGCTCATAATCGGCCGGATCGATTTCAAAAAGAAGATCGCCCTGTTTTACCAACTGGTTGTCCTGGACAGCAAGCTTAGCGATTTGGCCGCGGGCGCGTGGAACGATTCCGACGACGTTGGCGCGCGCGGCGGCGTCGTCGGTGCGCGGATGGCGCTCCAGCACACTCCAGACATAAAGCGTTAGAACAACTGCAGCTAAAATGATCAACAATGCGACGAGCTTGCGAACCAGCTTCTGGTGCTCCTTGTCGTCTATTGTTGCGGAAGTGGCAGCCGGTTCTGCGGAAGCGGTAGCCGTTCTATTCGCGCTCTCGTGATTTAACGTAGTAGTTCGGTCGCTCATGACCTAGTTCTGGTAAAAAATCATCCAGGTGACGAACGTGTAGATCAGCGTCAGGCACGAGTAGATGAGCGGCGCCGGCGACGCGTAAGGTTCCAAGTGAAACGTCCGGATGATCCATCGGCTGACTACCGTCAGAGTCAGTCCGCTCACAATGCAAACCATCCATGCCGGAAAATAAGATCCGAGAATATCGACAGTAGGTGAGCGGTGACTATACGGTCGCACCACGAAGAACGACACCGCGATCAGAACCAGCAAACCTGGAATGAACAACGATTTCAACGAAACGCGGTTTTCTCGTGGAGCGTGAGCAGGCTGATTGCCGCTGCTCGGTTGGACTCGCGTAAATTCCGCTTTCATCTCTGTCGGTCGCTAACTCCCATTAGCTACCATATTAAGGCGATCTTCACGACATCTCCTTGCCGGTTGTACTTTCCTAATAATCCTCGCGCGACGTTCGATCCAGAAGCGTTAGCGGAATATTTTCGTCTCGCCCGAAGAGAGATGACGCTCCATTTATCATGATGGTCGATGGTTATGTCTCGGTGGCAGCGACGCCCCGGAGCGCGGTGAGGTGTTCTTGCAGGAATCGCGGCGTGTCGTTACGCGCATTCGCGACCGTGAATGCGAGGAGCAATTGCAGGATTAACAGACGCGCGAACACAGCTCATTCCTTCTAGCTTGGTTGTGCAACAAGACCCGACGTTGTCGGCAGCGGGTAAGAAATGTCCCTGGTTGCCTCAAGAGAACGACGAAACAGATCGGTTTGAGTCATCCGCTCGCTTTCCGACGCGAGTTTTTTAATTAGAGCCGCGACGTGCGCCTCGATAATTTGATGACAGGTGGCTAATTCCCGCTCACGCGCCTGGGCACCCTGGCGGGCCAACGCTTCCAAGTCGTCTATATTATATAGAGTGACGTTCTCGAGCTGGCTTGCGGCCGGATCGATATTTCGCGGCACGGACAAATCGATGAGCAATAGCGGTCGATTGCGCCGCGCCTTCATCAAATTTTCGATGTCGTCGAGCACTAGCAAAGTCTGCCCGCTGCTCGTGGCAGCGACGACAACATCGACATCGCGCATTTCAAAAAGACAATAACCGAAGCAGACCGCTTCCCCGCCGCAGCGGTTAGCCAGATCGATTGCGCGGTCGAAGGAGCGACTCGAAACGAAGATCGAGCGCACACCTTTGCTGACCAGCGATTGGACGCAGCGTTCAGCCATCTGCCCGGCGCCGATTACCATGACCGATTTGTCCGCGATTTCGTGCCCGAAAATTTTTTCCGTCAATAGGATCGCGGCGCTCTTGACCGAGACCGCGCCGCGACCGATTGCCGTGTGCGTGCGAATCTCCTTGGTCGCCTGAAAAGCTCTTTGGAACAGGCGATTCAATACTGGCCCGGTCAGTCCGGCCTCACGCGCAGTCTCATAAGCATTCTTGATCTGGCCCGTGATTTCGGTTTCGCCGAGCGTCATCGAATCCAATCCGGCCGTGACTCTAAATAAATGACGCGCGGCCTCGGCGTCCTTGTGAACGTAGATATATGGATCTAAATCGACCGGCTCGGAGGACAGGACTTGCAGAGCCGATTTAATGCTATCGATCGACTGTCGCGTCGTTCCGTAAATTTCGACGCGATTGCAGGTTGAAAGCAG
>QHNU01000285.1:1809-4243 GCA_003218525.1 Verrucomicrobiota bacterium | reverse complement strand
ACCTTGGTGCGGCGCGCCCCCGGCGCATGGCAGTCGATTCGGACCCATCTCGCCGATCTCGCGCAGCGCTATCCCTCTTTCCAAAACGCATTGCCCCAAGCCGACCAGATCGCGACCGCTGTTGGCAACCAAGCCGGAACCATGGCAAACGTGCTGCTACGTTCGACGATCGGCGTTGTGGGCGGCGTTTTCGTATTCGTATTCGCCGTTCTGCTCCTGATTTTTGTGCTGTCAAATCCGCGGCCGCTTATCGTCGGTTATCTCGCGGTTGTGCCCGAGCGGCATCGCGAGAAAGCCCGCCGCACCCTTGTTCGTATGACGGAACAGATGACGGCTTGGGCCCGTGGCGTGGCGATCAACGGCGTGATCACCGGCTTTTCGACGGGGGCACTGCTCTGGCTTGTCGGCGTGCAGCCGGCCTTCGTTTTCGGGGTGCTCGCGTTCTTCGGCGAATTCCTGCCGAACATCGGTCCAGTTCTGGTTGCGTTTCCCGTGCTCTTTGTCGCCCTGGGCATCAGCGTAGCAAAGTTCTGGCTTGCCCTGGCTGCGATTTTGTTCGTGCAACAAATCGAGGTCAATTTTCTGGTCCCATTCATTCTTGGGAAACAGATGCGGTTGAATCCGGTACTGATCCTGTTTTTCACCGTTGCCATGGGTTGGCTGTTCGGATTGGCCGGTGCAATTCTTGCCCTGCCCGCCGCGGCGCTGACTAAAATCGTGATCGAGGAATTTTATCTGCGGCCACGCGGAATCGATTACGCGCCGCTGGAGCGGGAGGCGGATCGCATTGTCCGCTCGGAGTCGACCGGGGACAAACTCGATTTATGAAAAAACTCATCGTTTTTGCAATCGCGGCGCTGCTCGCATTCAGCGTGCGCGGCGAAAAGGTTTCACTCGTAGGCGGAACCGTCATCAACCCCGCGGACGGCAGGGTTATCGAAAACGCTGTCCTCGTCATTAACGGTGACAAAATCGAAAGTGTCGCTAGCCGCAACGAAACCGGTGTTCCCGTCGGGTCCCGCTGGGTCGATTGCACCGGCAAATTCATCCTGCCCGGTTATATCGACACTCATATCCACTTCTTTCAATCGGGCGATCTGTTCACGCGCCCCGACGCTGCTGATTTCACCAAGATCCGGCCGTATGCCGATGAAGTCGCATGGATCAAATCGCATTTAAACGACGTCTTTGCGCGTTATTTGCGCTGCGGCATCACCAGCGTGGTTGATGTCGGGGGACCGATGTGGAATTTCGAGGTGAGGAAGGTCGCGAATTCGACGGCGAAAGCGCCCCGGGTTGCCGTCGCCGGTCCCCTCATTTCGAGTGTCTCGCGTCCGCAACTCAATCTCGGGGATCCGCCCATCGTGCAGGTGAACACGCCGGAGGATGCACGCGCCATGGTGCGGACTCTGGCAGCGAAAACGCCGGACTACATAAAGATCTGGTTCATCGTTGATCCCGAGCATCCGCTCGAGAAATTCCGGCCGATCGTGCACGCCGTCGTGGACGAGAGCCACG
Organism: Verrucomicrobiota bacterium; assembly: GCA_003218525.1. GTDB lineage: Bacteria > Verrucomicrobiota > Verrucomicrobiia > Chthoniobacterales > UBA10450 > AV69. The sequence continues at coordinate 2,725 of QHNU01000285.1, read as the reverse complement.
CCCGAAAATTACGCGTCGCCGTGCACGCGACCGAGCTGGAAGCAGCACGGACCTCGGTGGAGGAGGGCGCCGATCTGTTGGTCCATAGCGTGACCGATAAACCCGTAGATGATGCGTTTGTCCGCCTGCTCAAGGACAAAGGCACAATTCTCTGCCCAACCCTGGTCGTGTTCGAGCGCTACGGCCGCACTTTCGCGAACAAGGTGAATCTGACACCCGAAGAAAAGGCGTGGGGTAACCCAGAAGTAATCGCCTCGCTCGACGTCACCAAAATTCCGCCAGATCAATTGCCGGATCGAGTGAAGAAGGCGCTTGAAAACCCGGATTCCGTTCTTGATCGAATCCAACATACTTATGACGTGGCGCTCAAGAATTTGAAGATACTTGAGGACGCTGGGATTCCAATCGCGGCCGGAACCGATGCGGGAAACATCGGCACCATTCATGGACCGGCGCTCTTTCGCGAATTTCAACTCATGCGCGATGCTCGTCTCACGCCGATGCAGATTCTGCGATGCGCCACCAGCAATGCCGCCAGGGTTTTCGCTACGCCGCGTTCGGGCGTTCTCGACGAAAATGGTAATCCACAGATTGGCTCAATCATCGCCGGCAGCTTTGCCGATCTGATCATTCTCAACTCCAATCCCGCTGCCGACATCGCACGCGCATCGGATATCGATCGCGTGATCAAGAACGGGACCGTTTACGACGCGGCATCGCTCCTGCCTAAGTGATTGTGCCGCTTGTTACGAGCCTACGACGAACCTGTTCCCTTCGCTGTCCTTGAAGATTGCGTAGGTGCCCCAAGGCTGTTCTTGCGGCGGTCCTTCAAATTCCACACCGCGCGCCTTTAGCGCTTTGTAGGTCTCCTGAATGTCATCGCACGAGTAGGACATGTTCATGAATGTGCCGACCC
>QHNU01000285.1:0-1711 GCA_003218525.1 Verrucomicrobiota bacterium | reverse complement strand
CGTGAATCCCAATTTTTCGGTGTAAAAATTCAGAGCTCGGTTCTGGTCGGCGACTGGAATACTGACAAATTTGATCTGTTTAATCATGGCACCTAAAGCCTAGGGCCGCCTCGTGCCAAAGGTCTAGAGCCCAATCGGCTTTGGGAAGTGAAAGAGCTGTCCATTAACCGGTATAGCAGCTAAACTGCGGCATGCCGCGCTTTCGCGAAACCGTTCCAATCGACGATTATGTTTTGGATGTCCTGATGCGCGATCTGGTCGGTCACGATCACCAGCCCGCCGCTTTTTTGGCATATCTCTATCTCTACCGCCAGGCTCAACGGCAAAAATGGAGACCGATTACAGCCAGCCTTCGCATGGTCGCGGAGGCCACAGGTCTTTCGAAAAGCACGGCTCAGGTTGCAGTCGAAAAGCTGCGTGCCCGCCAGTTGATCAGGTCCACCAAGGATTACGTGACCGCGATGCCTCAGCACCGGGTCCTCCGACATTGGCGAGAGCCAGCAGCTGCTAGGCGCGCAACCAAAGGGTAGATGAATCGTGAAAATCACCACGAAACCCGCATCAAATTAAGACCTCTTGTGATAAAACGGGTTGTAGTCTGTTTCGTTAATTCGCTCTCAGGATAATGTCGCCCGGCATGGCAGTTACGTCCGGCATCGCATCGGGCATTTGTTATTGAACTCGTATGGTTCATCGTGCGGAACGGCGCCGACACGCGGTGCCTTCCGTTCTTGTACTTGTATGATGCGTGACTTACCGCTCAAACTGGCAGTATGGCTGAAGTAACAATTGAGGTCATCAAGAATGGCCCCTACATCATTAAGGGGGCCGTCGAATTGAAGGATGCCGACGGAAATTCCTATCCGGTTGAAAAACGAATGGCGCTTTGTCGATGCGGCGCTTCCACGACCAAACCGTTTTGCGACGGCACCCACTCAAAAATTGGATTCCAAGCCGCGGAGAAGGCAGTGCCAGAATCGGCCGAGAATTAGCGCGTTCGAAGCTGCGCGGACTGGGTTCGCGCGATAATGGGTCTACTTGCCTAGGCTGGAGGTCGCCCGGAAGCCGCTTGGACTGCGAGGTCAAGGGCGTACGCCATTTCTTCGTTCGAACCGCCAGTAATGTCCAAGCTAGTATTAAACCTCAAAGATTCGACGAATTAGAAGGAGTAGATTTTCCACAACTCGAATTTAAGGAAAGCACTTCTTCTCCTAGGTCGGCCAAAACGCAGTTTTTGGCGCGAGACAAGCTTCTAGTAGAAGCGTGCAGATCTCAACGCCCGTCTGCAAGCTTGCGTTGTTTGCCTTCGCGGCTGTCGCGGCAGATGTCGCCAGTGCTCAGGAACACCGGCCGGTTGCACGCGGCGATTTCGGAGTGCCGTTGCAGCCGTTCTCCGCCAATGCCGTCAGCGGCGTTCGCCGAGCCGAACCCATTCAAATGGCCTATAACGTGCCACACACACAGGCCGTCAGCGTTCCCCGCGCAAGACCGGCGGATTATGATAACGATTACGGTGAGGAACCGAAGAGAACGGGCCCGACGATCCAAACGCGATATGGCGGGCCAAGCATAGCGGGAACTCGGGCAATTTTGCGCAACGGAATCGCCTACGCGCCGTCGCGTGCACCTTCGAACGTGAAAAATGCCATCTGGGCGGTCAACACACTACGAGGCAAGCCATATGTCTGGGGCGGCGGTCATGGCTCCTTCA